>CAZDMM010001037.1:0-2586 GCA_964505845.1 uncultured Caldilineaceae bacterium | reverse complement strand
AATTAGCGCAACAGCTTTACCCCGACCAGACTAATCGAGATTGGCAGCCTCAAGACTTGTCAGATATATTCAATTATTTGCCGCGAGGGACAACCCTGGGGCTATACGGTATCGGGCCGGGCTGGCTCTATGCCGCGATAGCCCGCTATATTTACCCCGCTCCATTTTTTCAGTTCGACGCCCGTCTAGGTTGGACGACTCCACTAACTTTGCCATTCGCCCAAGCTAAAAACGATATACTTCTGCCGAGCCAGCAGTGGCAGCGCACCGATCACCTCCATCTGGCCTTTTTCCTGCCTCAAGATTACCTGGACTATGAGGAAACAAAGGCTCTGGCCGCGCCGGTTGTTTCTTTCGATCAAGGGCTGGTGCTCAGTGGCAAATTACCGCTTTGGCTATTGACCGGGCTGGCCCTAACTTATCGAGACGCGTCCTGGGTAGCGATTTACCAACCCCAGGTGGGCGCTGTAGTGATCAGTTCAAATCTACCCGCCTTTTCACCAGGGGATGTACTCGATTCTCCACCGGGAGACTGACAAAGTGACCGCCCGACCAGACGACTATTTGACCAACTGCTTCACCACCTCCCGCGCCGCCGGCAGATGCGCCTGCCAATGTCGCCGGTGTTCCTCATTATTGGGGCGCAAAACCGCATCGGGCGCGGCCAGGTGAAGGGCCGGGTAAACCTTCTCGCCCAGCCACACATCCTGCACCCGCCCGCCGAGCAGGGTTTCTTTCGTTTCGATACCGGGCACACTCTGCAACACCCCGACCACCTCCGCCCCCAGGGTGATCACCAGCTTGGGTTGAGCCAGGATCAACTCCTCTTCCAGCCAATCAAGGCTCTGCCGGGCCAGGGTTTCAAAGTGGCTGCGCGTTTCCCACTCCGGCCAGGCGCAGCCCAGACGCCGATATTTCGCCAGGTGCTCATCCCTAAAAAGAAAAACTTTGACCAGGTAGGTTAGCCAGCACTGCTGGCGGCGCAGCCCCAGCGGGGCCAGGTAGGCTTCGGCCAAAACATTGCCGCTGCTCACCGCTCGCACCCGGCTGCCGTCAAAATAAGGTTCGGCTGAAAAAGGCCGCTCAGGATCACCTACCGGAACCTCCCACTCCGGCCCGACCGTGGCCAGGCGGGCCGGGGGATAAGCGCCAATGATGCAGACCCCCTGCCGGGCGGTTTCCACCGGCGCCAGCGGCTGCACCGGGTTGCCGTAAAAGTAATGGTAGGTGGGTGGTAGGGATAAACCGGCTTTGTAGTGGGCGTATAAACGCTGTTGAAAATTCTGGATGGCGAGCATGAGTCTATTGGTCGCTTGGTCGGTTGGTTGGATAGTCGGCTGGTCGGTTGGTCAGTGGGTCTCAGTAGATCACAATTTAGTCGCTTCAAGCCGGTCTACTCACAGGGAGACCTCGGCTTAGAACGTGTTTCTTAAATGGCTTTGGGACATTTTTAGGCGCAGAAACCGGGTTTTTAAGCCTTAAAATGGCTGTCTCTTTGCCCAAAGTATGGTCGAATAGTTCTCAAAAACCCGGTTTCTTTTTTAAGAAACACGCTCTTAGGCCGGCGTTTGGAGGTCACACACCCCCTCAGAGCTTGAACCTGTAACCTGCTGGGTCTACGTCACTATCCGACTACCCGACTGCCCAACTACAACTCTATCGTATCACACCCACCTACCGACAAAGAACGGTATCACTCACGGATTTGGTACAAATCGGCCATCTTTTTTACCGCTTCCCGCATCGCGGCGACCATCTCCAGGCCGCCGCGCACCTGGCAGTGGTAGCGGTAGTGCATTAGCTCCTGCACGGCGAAAAAAATATCATCGGCAAAGCCATGCACAATCACGCTCTCGTCGGCCTGCCGTCCGATGGTTTCAATATCAATCCAGCGCCGCCGGGTCACGCCCTGGCGGGCAACAGCGGCGCTCAACCCATATTCAACCCGGTAGCGTTTGGCCGCAGGGGGTGAGGGAGGCAGCCGGTTAGAGGTAAACCTTACCCGGCTGATGCGGCCCAGCCGGTAAGGGACATATGCGCCCACATCAAACCGGCCCTCCAGGCCAACGTTGTAATAACACCAGCCGCGCACATAGTAGTGGCCCAGGCTTGGCTCAAAGCGGGGCGGCTCAAAAATATCTACCACGTGGCGGCGCGGCTGGCCGCTCTCGTTTTGGGGCGAAAGGTAATCAAACTCCACCTGCAGCCGCCGGGCCAGGGCTTCCTGGAGTTTTAGTTCCACTTCCAGGGAAAGCCGGTCGTCGTCCTGCTGGCCCAACTCCAGGATCAGGGCGGTGCGCTGCCGTTCAAGTTCGCGCCGGCGCTCATCTGGCAAATAAAAACGCAGCCGCCCCAAAAACTGTCGTACCGCCTCATGCCGGGGCGAGTTTGGGCCAAAGGCCTGCTCCAGCCAGGCCAGGGTGGCGATGTCTTCAGCCGGCAGATCCAGCAGCGCCCGTTGCAGGTGGTTGATAAAATATTCTTTGGTTTGGGGGTCGGCCCGAATATCAATGAAGAGTTTATGCCTGATCCGGCTCAGGTCGTCGTGCAGCAGGTCAGGCTTGGTTAACTCATCGCTATCCTCGT
>CAZDMM010001036.1:263-2588 GCA_964505845.1 uncultured Caldilineaceae bacterium | reverse complement strand
CCCTATTTTTGATGTACACCAGCGGCACAACCGGCCGGCCCAAGGGCTGCCAGCACGGCACCGGTGGCTACCTGGCCTATGTGACCGCCACCTCCAAATTTGTGCAGGATATTCACCTGACGGATGTTTACTGGTGCATGGCCGACATCGGCTGGATTACCGGCCACTCCTACATTGTCTACGGCCCGCTGGCCCTGGCCGCCACCAGCATCTTGTTTGAAGGCGTACCCACCTACCCTGACGCCGGGCGGGCCTGGCGCATTGCCGAGCGCTTCAATGTCAATATCTTCCACACTGCGCCGACCACCATCCGCATGCTGCGCAAAGCCGGCCCGAATGAACCGCAAAAGTACAACTACCACTTTAAGCACATGACCACCGTCGGCGAACCGATTGAGCCGGAAGTGTGGCGCTGGTATTATCACGTGGTGGGCAAAGGCGAGGCCGCCATTGTAGATACCTGGTGGCAAACCGAAACCGGCGGCTTTTTGTGCAGCACCATGCCGGCCTTGCAGGCCATGAAACCCGGCAGCGCCGGCCCGGCCATGCCCGGCATCCACCCGGTTATTTATGATGAAGAGGGCAACGAGGTTGAGCCGGGTTCCAACAAGGCCGGTAATATCTGCATCCGCAACCCCTGGCCTGGCATCTTCCAAACCATTTGGGGCGACCGGGACCGTTACGTAAAAACCTATTTTGCCCGCTACAACACCAACCCCAACAGCAAAGATTGGCGCGATTGGCCTTACCTGCCCGGCGATGCCTCGATGCAAGCCAAAGACGGCTATTTTCGTATCCTGGGCCGGATTGACGATGTCATCAACGTGGCCGGGCACCGCCTGGGTACTAAAGAGTTGGAGTCGGCCTGTTTGGTGGTGCCGGAAGTGGCCGAGGCGGCTGTGGTGCCCCGCATAGATGAGGTTAAAGGCCGGGTGCCCGATGTGTACGTCTCGCTCAAGCCTGGTTTTATGCCCAGCCCGGAAATCCAGAAGAAGGTTGAGGATGCCATCGCCGACACGATTGGCAAAATCGCCAAACCCAAGCACGTCTACATTGTGCCCGACATGCCCAAAACTCGCTCCGGCAAGATTATGCGCCGCGTGTTGGCCGCCGTCTCCAACCAGATGAATGTGGGCGATGTGACCACCCTGGCCAACCCCGAAGTGGTGGAGCAGGTGCGGGTGATGGTTCAAGGCGACGCGCCGGTAGCGGCCGCCCACGATGGCCCGGAAGATTTGAAGCGCTTTGGGCAGGAGTAAAATAAGGAAGGTTGGAAGGTTGGAGGGCTGGAAGGTGGACTTCCACCCTCAGTATTTTTAGCGCCTCGTCAGGCTAAAAGATTGATAGCCAAAAAAAGAAGGGCGATGTTTCGTTTATGTTACCCGCAAGGACAATGACGAACATCGCCCTTTTTGTTCATCTTCAATTCTGATATTAACTTCTTCAGACGAGTATTCGACTCGAACCTCAAGCCGCTCCGGCAAATTAGTAGTTGTAATCAAGGAGATTTTGTAATGGATAAGGCTAAAGCATTCCAATACCTGGAGGACTATCAACGAATTGTAAAATATGATCAGGAAAAATATTTTCTGGCAATCTGCCAGTTGCAATTGGGAAACTACCCAGAAGCGCAGCAGTTATTCCAACAATCTTGTGCGAGGATGCTTCAAACCCGATGGTGGACAAAAATTAGCCAACCAGATTTGTTGGTTGACATCTGTATCTTATCGGGCCAAATGGATGTCTATCCGGAAATTTTACCGGAGTTAGAGCTATACAAGCAGGATTATCGGGGAGACTCACTTGTAGCAATGTATTCTTATGCCATTATGGAACTGCTGCCTTCCCCTCACAAAGGTATCACCCAATGGATTCAAGGTCTGTTAAAACGCCCAAAGTACAAAGGTTTGCAATAGGTCAAACCCTTGAAGCTATTGTGGCTCAAGATCAAGCCGCTTTTGATAGCGCCTTAGCCAGCTTACTGAAAGCTCACCAGGGGATGGCCAAACGCGGTTCTTTGCGAGAAACGGCTACGGGGCTGCTGTGTTTACCGGCCATGTCGCTGGCTTACGTGGCCTTAAAATATCATCTCAAAGTGGAGATAGTGAATGATTATTTTTCTGGGGAATATTTGGGATATTTGATGTCTCAACAGGTTGGTTAATTTTTTCTCTAGTTCCCAAACCCGGTTTGGGAAAATGATAACCCCTTTTCATTTCGAAAAGGGGGTTATTTTTTTTGCCTTCTTCGCCTTTTCTGTACTGGTCAATGACATATTGCACAGACCTCGTTCCAATGCTCCAGCGTTGGAACGCCACCTGGGAC
>CAZDMM010001036.1:0-253 GCA_964505845.1 uncultured Caldilineaceae bacterium | reverse complement strand
GCATGGTAGCCAGGGTAAAGATTTTTTATTTCTTCCGGTCTTTGCCCTTCTTCGCTTTTTCCAACCGTTCCCGCAGAATATCGGGCACGTTGCCGCCCAGGGACAAAATATCCAGGGCTTCGTCGCTGTCCAGGGGTTCCACCTCCTCGGTGTGGAGGGCGTAGCTGTCGCTGGACTCTGGGGGGAGAATGGCTGCCGGGGGCGCGGCTGCCGGCGAAACTGGCTGGGGCAGCGCCGGTTCAGCGGAGTCAAG
>CAZDMM010001035.1:0-2593 GCA_964505845.1 uncultured Caldilineaceae bacterium | reverse complement strand
GGCAACAGCTTGTAGCTGAGTATGGAATTAAGGTTGAGCAGTTAAGCGACTGTTCGATATGTCACCGCTAATAAAAGGTAAAATGTAAAGCGTAAAACGTAACGATTAAAGATCAAAAGCATCTTGGTTGGAGAGCTATTACGTTTTACGTTTTTCGGTACTATATCTCATTCCCAAACCCAGTTTGGGAATGAGATGAATTGCGCCAAAAGGTAACTTACAGAATTTATGCCTCAAAAACCGCTTGATTTAGCCACAGTCCGCGCTCATCTGGCCCAAAAGCGAGGCCAGCACTATTGGCGCAGCCTGGAAGAGTTGGCCAGCACCGAGGAGTTCCAGGATTTTTTATACCGCGAGTTTCCGCGCCAGGCTTCAGAGTGGCCTAACGCGATCAGCCGCCGCCATTTCTTAAAGCTCATGGGCGCCTCTTTGGCTCTGGCCGGTCTAACCGCCTGCTCCAGTTCCCCTCCCGAAGAAATTGTGCCCTACGTCCAGGCCCCCGAAGGCGTCATCCCCGGCAAACCGTTGTTTTTTGCCACCGCCATGACCCTGGGGGGATATGCCGCCGGGCTGTTGGTAGAAAGCCAATTGAATCGTCCCACCAAGATTGAAGGCAACCCAGACCACCCCGCCAGCCTCGGCGCTACCGACGCCCTGGCCCAAGCCTCCATTTTGACCCTGTATGACCCCGACCGCTCCCAAAGCGTCATCAGGCAAGGCCAGGCCAGCAACTGGGCAGACTTTCTCAACGAGCTGCAGCCGGAACTGGAGCGTCAGCGGGCCAGCCAGGGGGCGGGACTGCGCATCTTGACCGAAACTATCACCTCGCCCAGCTTGACCGCTCAACTCCAGGCGTTGTTGACTCAATTTCCGGCGGCGGCCTGGCACCAATACGAGCCGATCAATCGGGATAATGTGCGGGCCGGGGCGCAGCTAGCTTTTGGGGAAGTGGTTGAGCCAATTTATCATTTTGACCGGGCCGAGGTAATCCTCAGCCTGGAGGCCGACTTCCTCTCGACATTCCCCGGCAGCGTGCGCTACGCCCGCGATTTTGCCGCCCAACGACGAGCTATGATCGAACAAGCTGACAACTCGTCTCACCGCCTCTATGTCATCGAGAGTGCGCCCACCGTTACCGGGGCAATGGCCGATCACCGCTTGCCCCTGAAAGCGGCCTACATAGAAAGCTTTGCGCGCGCCCTGGCCCAGGCTGTGGGCCTCAGCGCAGCGCCGGGCGCTGAGGCTGCCCTTAAAGCCATCCCAGAAAATTGGGCCGGCGCCATTGCCCGTGATTTGCAGGCGCACCGGGGCCGCAGCATCGTCCTTGCCGGCGACCAGCAGCCGCCGCTGGTGCATGCGCTGACGCATGCCATTAATGAGGCTTTGGGCAATGTGGGCCAAACAATCAGCTATCTTGAGCCGGTAGCGAGTCTGGCCAGCCAAACCGACTCCTTGGGCCAATTAGTGGAGGCCATGGCGGCCGGTCAGGTGGAACTGCTGCTGATTTTGGGCGGCAATCCCGTCTTTACCGCCCCGGCAGACCTCAATTTTGCCGAGGCCCTGGAGAAGGTGAAACTCCGTCTTCATTTGGGCTTGTATGAGGATGAAACCTCGGAACGCTGCCAGTGGCATCTGCCGGAGTCCCATTATCTGGAAGCGTGGAGCGATGCCCGGGCCTATGATGGGACCATCACCCTCATGCAGCCCTTGATTGCGCCGCTGTATGACAGCCGCTCGGCCCACCAGGTGGTGGCCGCCTTTCTGGGGCAGGCCGACCCATCAGACCACGATTTGGTGCGGGGCTATTGGGAAAGCCGACACAGCGCCGGAAATTTCCGCCAATTCTGGCAAACTACCCTGATTAAGGGGGTGATGGCCGATACGGCTCTGGCCGCCAAAACAGTCTCGCTACAGCCAGACTTTGCCGCTCAACCTCCCGGCCAGGCTGCCGCCCCTGACGATTTGGAATTGATTTTCCGGCCGGCCCCTGCCCTTTGGGATGGCCGTTTTGCCAATAACGGCTGGCTGCAAGAGTTGCCTCAGCCGCTCACCAAGCTCACCTGGGACAATGCCGCCCTGCTGAGTCCGGCCACCGCCGAAAACCTGGGCCTGGCAAATGAGGAGGTCGTGGAACTTCAATATCAAGGCCGGACGGTGCGCGCCCCGGTCTGGCTCATGCCGGGCCATGCCGATGGTTCAGTTACGGTTTACCTGGGCTATGGGCGGACGCGGGCCGGCCGGGTAGGCAGCGGGGTCGGCTTTAATGCCTACGCCCTCCGCACCGCCGGGTCGCCCTGGTTTAGCGGTGGGTTGGCGCTGGTCAAAACCGGTGAGCGGTATCCTCTAGCTACCACCCAAATGCACCAAACTATCGAGGGGCGGGATTTGGTGCGGGTAGGCACGGTGGAGCAGTTTCGCACCGAGCCGGACTTTGCCCAAAAACCGGAGGCGCATGCGCCGGAAGTTTCGCTCTATCCCAAGTTTGAATATAACGATAATGCCTGGGGCAGGGTGGTGGATTTGATCGCCTGCAACGGCTGCAATGCCTGTGTGGTGGCCTGTCAAGCCGAGAATAACATCCCGATTGTGGGCA
>CAZDMM010001034.1:0-2593 GCA_964505845.1 uncultured Caldilineaceae bacterium | reverse complement strand
CACCTGGACCCAGGTGGCTCAGTACATCATCTTGATTATCGCTTACCTGGTGCCGGTGGTTTTCCTGTCCGTCCAACTGACCGGCTTCCCCATCCCTGAACTTAGCTACGGCCAGGCCCTGCAAAATGTTCAGCGGCTAGAGCAAGAGCAGGGTATTAGTAAAGGTTATATCACCCCTTACAATGAGGCCCTGAGCAACAAGTCGGCGGTAGACAGCGCCAAGCAAATTGGCCTGACCCCGCCCGCTCCCAAAACCGTGCCCCCGCTCGGCCTGCCCTGGGATTTTATGGCCCTGACCTTCTGCCTGATGGTCGGCACGGCCGGCCTGCCCCACATTCTGATCCGCTTCTATACCGTGCCCAGCGTCCGCGAAAGCCGGGTCAGCGTCGGCTGGGCCTTGTTCTTTATCTTCCTGCTCTATTTTACCGCCCCGGCTTACGCCGCCTTCTCTCGCTGGGAGATTTTGCAGAACGTCGTCGGCCAGCAGGTAGCCACACTTCCGGCCTGGGCGGCCAACTGGGCCAAAACCGGCCTGCTGGGCATTACCGATATCAACCGCCTGGCCGACATGGAAATTGCCAAAGTCCCGGCCTGGGCCAAAACCAGACTTGACAGCGGCGACCTGGTCTTCACCGATGCCAACGGCGACGGCAAAATTCAACTGGGGTCTTTTGTGGATAACGGCAACGGCATCGGCACAGCCGGCGAATTGTCAGGCAAGGCCGTCACCGCCACCTCCAGCGACGGTATCTTGCAATTCGCTGAACTCGACATCAGCCCTGACCTGATCGTGCTCTCGACGCCGGAAATTGCCGGCCTGCCCTATACCATCGCCGCCCTGGTAGCGGCCGGCGGTCTGGCCGCAGCCCTCTCCACCGCCGACGGCCTCCTGGTGGTCATTGCCTCGGCCGTAGCCCACGATGTTTTTTACCGCACCCTCAAGCCCAACGCCAGCGCCGAAACCCGCATGCGTCTGGGCAAGGCCATGGTCCTGGTAGCCGCCGCTTGCGCCGCGTTAGCGGCTATCCCCCGCCTGGCCCTGATCGTACAGATGGTGGCCTGGGCCTTCTCCCTGGCCGCCGCCTCCTTCTTCCCGGTGGTCATGATGGGCATCTTCTGGCGACGCGCCAACGGTCCCGGCGCCATTGCCGGGATGATCGGCGGCCTGGCCGTGACCATCTTCTACATGGTCATGAACTACATCAACCCGGAATTTAATGTGCTGGGTATCTCTCACCTGGCCGCCGGTATCTTTGGCGTACCGGTCAACTTTGCCCTGATCTATGCGGTCAGCAAATTGACCGCTGAGCCGTCCAAAGAGATGCAGCACCTGGTGGATACCCTACGCCACCCGCAAGAGGACGACGAGTTGATGGAACAGTTGCTGCAAAAGCCGATGCCCAGCCCGGCTCCGGCTGCCAGGTAAGACTAACGTAACTGCTCGCCGCCTGTTTCAACAACCTATTAAAACCTTCCCGGAAGCTCGATTTAATGCCGAAATTGCCGGATAATGGGCGAAATCAATCTCAAAATAGCTTCCGGGAAGGTGCAGCAATGCACCGGGAGTTGGGGATAAAATTAAGCAAAAACTCCTCATCCCGGCCCTAAAAATGGGTGTCTTTTTGAAATCTGGTGAGTATTACAAAGAAAAACTGTGGTAGAATTAGATGAGGGGTGTGATAGAACACCCCTCATTTATAGTAGGCTTAAATACCTTCCCGGAAGCTGGTCTTGGGCCAGCATCAGCTTCTGAGAAGGTTGACCGTGTAACTCCTGTCATTTATTCGAGAAAAGCGGTGGACATAAGAGAGTTTGTTCGAGCGCAGCATCCCTTTGATTGCCTCAACGAATCTGAGCTGGAGCAGGTGGTTCAGAGCCTTGAGCCGGTTCACTTTCCGCGCGGCCAGCAAATTTTAGCCCGCAGCGGCCCGTCCAGCCGTTACCTCTACCTGATTCGCCAAGGCGCCGTCCGCCTTGAGCTTGAAGGCCAGGCGGTCCAGGTGCTGGAAGAGGGTGAGCTGTTTGGCTACTCTTCTGTCCTCAGCCGGCAGGCCCCCTCTTTTGACGTGGTGGCCGAGGAAGATACCCTGGCCTACCAAATCCCCGGCGCGGTCTTTCACCAGCTTTTGGAGCGCCTGCCCTTTGCCGAATTTTTCCTCAAGGGCCTGAGCGAACGGCTGCACCGGGCTTCCAGCCTGGACGCTTCTCCCCTGGCCGGCGATATGAGCACGCCGGTTGAGGCGCTCATCACCCGGCCCCCGGTTTTTGTCAGCGCCGAGGCCAGCGTGGCCGCAGCGGCCCAGGCCATGCGCCAGGCCTGGATCAGCTCCGTCTTGGTTGACGGTGAGCCGCCCGGCATCATCACCGACCGCGACCTGCGCAGCCGGGTTCTGGCCGAAGGGTTGGGGCCAGAGACCCCGGTACGACAGGTCATGAGCCGGCCGCTCAAAACCTTGCCGGTTGATACGCCGGTCTACGGGGCATTGCTGTTTATGCTGCAAGAGCATATCCACCACCTCCCCCTCACCCGGCGCGGCCAAATTGCCGGCGTCATCACCGATACCGACCTGCTGCGCCATCGTACCAAAAGCCC
>CAZDMM010001033.1:0-2601 GCA_964505845.1 uncultured Caldilineaceae bacterium | reverse complement strand
TTTTTACACTGAGTCGCAAATCCAGATCGTAAAAACGGCCAATTCAGCCTTAACCCAACTCAGGCAGTGGAACCGGGGTTTCAACTGAGACCCCGACGGGGGTTGGCCAATCGCTCACTAAAATGGTTTCAATCTGGATCATCGCTGCCGCAAACTGCTGACGCACGGTTTCATCATACACGCGCGCATAGCGCAAGGTTTGATTAATATTTTGGTGCCCCAAAAACTTTTGCAGGGAAGTAATCGGCATACCGCCATTGATGAGCAAGGTGGCCAGTGTATGGCGTAACCGATGGGGTGTGAGTGTCGCAATGTTGGCTTGCTGACCAAACTTTTGTAGCCGTCGGGAAACCAGTTTAGCCTTAACCGAGCCGCCCTCGTACACAAGTAAGTGGTCGGTGGGCGATGTTTCGCGGGTGAGCAAATATGCCTGCAAAGCGGTGATCAGTTGGGGGGTCATCGGAATAACCCGGTCACGATCGCCTTTACCGGCACGAATGCGCAAGCGACTATGGCTGAAGTCACAATCGGCCAAACGCAAATTGAGCGCTTCACTGATCCTTAAGCCCCCGTGAGCCAGGAGATAAAACCAGGCTTGATTAAACCGATCCTGAGGTTGCTGGGGTTTGGTTTCAGACTGGACGACTTGCAGCAGGGCTTGAAGTTCATCACCGGTTAGATATTTGGGGAGTTGACCTGACGGTGGCGCTGCGCTTTTGACCTGCAAAATGGCCCCATTGGAGACCAGTTCCTGTTCCAGTAAATCGCGCCAAAAAGTCCGAAACACCGCCAATTCGGTGCCAATACTGCTCGCTTTGATACCCTTTTCCTGGCGAGTATTGACATACGCCACTAAATCTGCCCGCTGTAAAGCAGCCAACTGGCTCCAATCCCGTTCTGTAACCAACCAGCGGCAAATTGAACACAGCACGGTTAATTGGTAGCGGGTCCGTTTTTCGAGTTGATGAGTAGTCCAACCCGACATCCGGCGCAGGGTGTGTCGTGCCACTAGCGGCCACAACCAACCTGGCAAATCAGCACCCAGGTGTCTGAATTTGGCCAGAACGGCCTCATGGTCTGGTCTTTCATCCAGGCGTACCGGGGGGAATGAGGTCAAAATGACCGGCTTGACTGACAAAGAACTATTGGAGACAGTCAAACGATCCAGATTGCGCAGCGCGGTTAAAAAATCGGCCCGCACGATTGGGTCGGCACCATCAATATAGCCCTGCGTCGTCTGCAAATTGTTATGGCCCATCAATTTGGCCAGGCTATCTATCGGCATATTTTGTTCGGCCAAACGCCGCGCAAACGTATGGCGTAACTGATGACAACTGACTTGCACGCCAGCTTGTTGGCAGTATTGCTGCAAACGATATTGCACCCCGGCCACACTCAGTCGCCGTCGATGTTGATTGAGAAATAACGCCTGACTGTCACTGTCGGGCCGGATCTTTAGCCATTGTTTAACGTGTTGTTGGGCCTCCACCGTCAACCAGACAATCCGCTCTTTAGACCCTTTCCCCCGTACTTTTAGCCGAGCCAGTCCATCCTGATCCGGTTGTTCCAGATTTTCCAGATTCAGGGCCACGCTCTCCCCAACTCTAAGCCCCGCTTTGACCATCAATGTAAAAATAGCCCGGTCTCGTTCATCATCGATCACCCCAAACAGCGCCACCACTGTTTCGTCGCTGACATCGCGTGGTAAGCGGTGTCCTGTGCGAATGCTGTGTCGTTTCCAACGCACCGGATTGTGCCAGTGGTCGTCTTCGGCTTCGGCTATCAGAAATTCAAAAAACCCCGAAATGGCTGCCAGGCGCCGATTAATCGTTTTAGGCTTTAACTTTTGATTGGTTTGCTGCTGAATAAAGGCATCAATGGTGTGGAGGGTGATCTCCCGGAGTGGTGTTGTCCCCACAAATTGGCGAAAAATACCCAGATCACTCACATAATGTTTGCTGGTACTACTTTCCGGGTATCGTCGTTTCAAATATTGATGGTACCTGGCTATTTCCTTTTCCATTTTGGGCTCCTGTGTCTATTTTGGACAAGTTTACCACAAGCCTTATCTGTGTAACTTGTCCCGACTCAGTGTAACCCTTTTAAACGGGCATTCTCCTTAACAACATTAAGATTTGATCTCCTCTCTCTCCCGCAGGTGATGGGATCAAAAGCCTGTCTCCCTCCGTGACGCACAACCACAGCACCCAGGCCACGCGGCCCGGCCCCCGCTAGGATTCAAAGAATTTAATCTCGTTGTGCTCCGCTTCACTTGATAGAGCAACTGACCTGCATGGTAGCCTCTTCCCTTCTAAGACAGAACTCGACTTGCTAAAGCAAGCTTTCCTTGTAGTTGCGTTTGAAGACAGGGGTTGTAAAACCTCGTTTCTTGAGAGAATCTCGATTTTCGAATTTAAGAGAAGAGATAAATGATGAGAAAAGCCTCTAGGGGAGGGAGGCTAACGAGTCTCCTAGAGGGGAGCCCTTGCGCTTTGATCCCAACGCCGCTATTCGCTACCCGCTTTCCTACCCATCTCTGGACACCTTCTTGCCATCTTCTGGCTTTTTTTCCGGGGATTTCTAGGGGGTAGCCCGCCAACG
>CAZDMM010001032.1:0-2603 GCA_964505845.1 uncultured Caldilineaceae bacterium | reverse complement strand
ATGCGATGACCCAGGCTCACACGCCCCCCCCCCCCCCCCTCGACCCCCCCCCTCTTGAGGGGGGGGATCAAGGGGGGGGCGCAATTGACCCCATCCGGGCCACGCTGTCCGATTCCGCGCAGCAGGGTCTCTCGCCGGAGGTGGATTTTGACGACTTGCCCGCCCCGCTGCCCCCATTGGACAGCGGCGACTCGCCCCCCGATTCCACCGCTGCCCTGCCGGAGGGAGCCGAGGTAGATTTTGACGAGCTGCCCGAACCGCTGCCGGAATTGGACGAAGGTCCGCCGCCCGGCCCGCTGGATGAAATCCAGGGGGCGCTGTTCGGCGCGGCCTTGAGCGGAGCCAAAACCGAGGTTGACCTGGATGACCTGCCTCCCCCTGGCCCGCCGCCCGCTCCTCAAAAAGTGTACAAATCCAAACAGGGTGACAGCAAACCCCTGCCTCCGGTGGTCGAAACCACTCGTCCGGCCCGGCCCAGCCTCAGCCCGGCGGAGCAGCCGGCCTTTTCCGCCGGCGATTGGGCCGCCCTGGCCACCGATTTTCGCCTCATCCTGGCCCTGTTCATTGTCTTTCGCCTGTTGACCTTGTGGCTGCTGCGGCCTGGCGGCTTCATCCGCGATTGGTCAGACTTTGACACCTACTTTGGCATCGCCGGCCTGTCTGATTACGGCCTGTACCCCTTCCTCGATTTTTGGCTGGAGTGGCCGCCCCTCGTTCCCTGGCTGGCCGTCGGCGCGTACAAGTTGGCCCTGCTCCTCCCCCCCTGGCCCGACGACCCCCGCCTGTGGTTCATCATCATCCTGGGGACCGTCTTTGTCCTCTTTGAAATCGGCAACTTCATCCTCATCTATCGCCTGGCCCGCCGTCTCACAATTACCAATAACCATTCCCCAATTACCATCACCCGCACCCTCTGGCTTTACGCCGGCCTCTTCCCACCCCTCTACGCCCTGCTCGGCTTTTTTGATGGGGTGGCCTTGTTTTTCATCCTGCTGGCGCTTGACCTGCTGCTGGCCGAGCGGCGCTTGCCCTCGGCGGTGGCGGTGGGCGTTGGCTTTATGGTCAAAATTATCCCGATCTTGCTGCTGCCGGTGGCTCTGCGCCGCCTGTGGCATCTGTACCGCCACAATCGCCAGGAAGCCCAGGTTGAATTGGGCCTGTACGCGGTGGTGGCCGGACTGACCATCATCGTGCTGCTGGCCCCCTTTTTGATCGGCGGGCCGCAGTGGGTGCGAGCCGGCGGCCGCTCCATGCTGGAGCGCTCCTCCTGGGAAACGGTCTGGGCTGTGGCCGAGGGTTACTACGGCTTTGGCCAGGTGGCCGGCGACCGGCTCAACCCCGCCGAAACCCATTTTGCCGTTCACCCGGCCAGCCTGCCCTGGTGGCTCATCAGCCTGGGCTTTGCCGCGCTGTACGGCCTGCTTCTGCTCCGCCCGGCCGATTACAGCCGGCCGCACCGGGTGGTCGCCCTGGCCGGGCTGACCATCGCCCTCTTTCTGCTCTATGCCAAAGGCTACAGCCCGCAATTTTTGGTTTATTTGCTGCCCTTTATCATTTTGCTGCTGCCGGATGGCCGGGGGTTGAGCTACGCCCTCATTTTGACCGGCCTCAACGTGCTGGAGCAGCCCATCTACTTTGTGCTGCTGCCGAATCAAGGCTGGCTGCTGACCTTCATCGTCATCAGCCGTTTCCTGGTGACTCTGCTGGTGGCCTTTGAATTTGCGGCCCTCATCTGGCCTGTGGAGGAACGTTGGCCGACCCTGTGGAATTTACAACGACAGCTTCCCAAATTTTTGGCTATAGCAGCGGGAGGCGTCTTGCTTGTCCTGCTGCCGGTGCTGGCCCAGGCTTACCAGGCAGAACGCCTGGGCAGCAGCCCGGTGGCTACCTTTGTCAATTTCATCACCGTGCAGACCCGCAGCATCGAAAATATCCAGCCCGGCCCCGGCGGCAAACCGCGCCTGCTCCTGAGCGACCAGTCCACCTACCGCCAGTTGTACCCCTATCTCAGCCGGGATTTTGACCTGCAACTGACCGACGGCGCGGCCAAAAGATACCCCGGCGCACCGCGCATCATTGATTTGTTGCAAGGCCTGGATACCATCTGGGTGCTGCCGACCGGCCCGCAGCAGCAAACCCTGAGCAATGCCGTTTCCGGGCGGGGGCAGCCGTTGGCGACTTTTACTTTTGACGGCCTGGGCGCGGCCTCGCTGTACGGCCTGCGGGAGAACATCCAGCCCTTCATTGCCCCGGCCCGTTTCAGCAACGGCATCGAGCTGCTGGCCCACGAAGTGAAGGTGGAGCGCGGCGCGGTGGAGGTGACTTTGTTCTGGCGCGCTCTGAGTCAGCAAAGCCAGAGCTACAAAGTTTTTACCCAACTGCTGGATGAATCCGGCCAGCGAGTGGCCGGGCATGATGGCATCCCGGCCAACGGAACCGCCCCTACCGACGCCTGGCCGGTCGGCGCGGTGCAGGCCGACACTCACCGCATCGAACTGCCGCCCGACCTATCCGCCGGCACGTATCGCCTGATTACAGGCCTGTACAATAATTTTGACGAGCGGCTGCTGGGGAGTGACCGCAAAGGCGTCTCCTGTGCCAAC
>CAZDMM010001031.1:0-2608 GCA_964505845.1 uncultured Caldilineaceae bacterium | reverse complement strand
ACGCCAGCCTGCGCCTGGTTTATGGCGACCGAGTCCAGGAAATCAACCCCGACCTTATCCCAAGCTGGAAAACCGTGGACGAGCGGCTGCAAAACGCCCCCTGGCACACTGTAGATAAAAACAAAGACAGCAAACCCGAACATTACGGCGTGCCCTATCAATGGGGGGCCAACGTGCTGATGTACAATACCGAGGTTTTCAAAGAAGCCCCCAAAAGCTGGGAAGTTGTTTTTAAAGAGATGAACTTATCCGATGGCAAATCTAACAAAGGCCGGGTGCAAGCCTATGATGGCCCCATTTATGTGGCCGACGCCGCCCTCTACCTGATGGCCAAGCAGCCTGAGCTGGGCATCAAAGATCCCTACGACCTGAACCCTGATCAATTCAAAGCCGCCCTGGACCTGCTGCGCGAGCAGCGCAAAATTGTTGGACGCTACTGGCACGACGCCTTCATCCAAATTGATGACTTCAAGAATGAGGGGGTAGTGGCCTCGTCCTCCTGGCCGTTCCAGGTGAATTTGCTCAAAGCCGACAAAGAGCCGATTGACAGCGTCATCCCCGAAGAAGGGGCCACCGGCTGGGCCGATACCACCATGATGCACGTTAACGCGCCGCACCCCAACTGCGCCTACAAGTGGCTGGAGCACTCGCTCAACCCCAAGCTGCAAGGCGACCTGGCGGCCTGGTTTGGTTCGGTGCCGGCGGTGCCCGCAGCCTGTGAAGGCAATGAACTGCTCGGCGCGGAAGGTTGCAAAACCAACGGCTTTGATAATTTTGAAAAGATTCACTTCTGGCGCACCCCCGTGGCCGATTGCAGCGATGGTAGCGGCGGCTGTGTGCCCTACCATGAGTGGGTCACAAACTACATCGCCGTGATTGGCGGCCGGTAAATGTAGATGCCCCGATAAATTCTTTCCAACCAAATGGGGCGGGGATTAGTTGATTAGGAGATTTCCTCCTTTGGTTTTAATCTCCTAATCTCCCAATCCCCGCGAGAACTTTTCTGAAGTATAGGGATGCTGCCCTACGTTGGTGAGATAAAGCAATTTTCAAGGAAGATGTAATGTATACAGGTTCTTACATTAATGGCCAATGGATTCAGCCGCAGTCGGAGCGGCTGGTGCGAAACATCAATCCGGCCGACCCCGACGAGGTGATTGCCGAATTTCCGGCAGCAACGGCAGCCGAGGCGCAGCAGGCCATCGCTGCCGCCGAAGCCGCCTTTAAAGGCTGGCGCAACACACCCGGCCCGGAGCGCGGCCGGGTGCTGTGGCGGGCGGCCAACATCGCCCGGCAGCGGGCCGATGAAATTGCCCGGACGATGACCCGCGAGGAGGGTAAAATCCTCAAAGAAGCCAAAGGCGAAGTTCTTAAAGGCATTTCTCTATTAGAGTTCTATGCCGGGGAGGGCTTCCGTATCCATGGCAAAACCCTGCCCTCCGAGGCGCGAGACACCTTCACCTACACCATCCGCCGCCCGTTGGGAGTGGTCGGCCTGATTGCCCCCTGGAACTTCCCCTGGGCCATCCCGGTCTGGAAATCGGCCCCGGCCCTGGTGGCCGGTAACACGGTGGTATTCAAACCGGCCGAGCTAACCCCGGCCACCGCTTCTCTTTTGGCCGAAATTTACGAAGAGGCCGGGCTGCCGCCGGGCGTGTTCAACATGGTGGTCGGCTCCGGCTCGGTGGTGGGCGAGGCGATTGTTAACCATCCGGCGGTGCGGGCGGTCTCTTTTACTGGCTCCAATGCCGTCGGCAATGCCTTGTATGTTAAGGCGGCGCAGCGCGGCATCAAAGTAACCTGCGAGATGGGCGGCAAGAATGCCGTCATCGTCATGCCCGACGCCGACCTGGACAAGGCCGCCACCGCCATTCACGGCGGCGCCTTTGGCTCCACCGGGCAGCGCTGCACCGCCACCTCACGGGTAATTGCCCACCCAACGGTTAAGGATGGCCTGGTTGAGCGGCTGGTGGACAAAGCCCAAAAAATCAAGGTGGGGCCGGGCCTGGACGAGTCGGTAGAGATGGGGCCGGCCGTAGATGAAAAGCAGTGGAAAACCGACCTGGAGTACATTGAAGTCGCCAAAGGCGAAGGGGCCCGCCTGGTCGCCGGCGGTGGGCGCCCGGCCCACTTGCCCAAAGGCTATTTTGTTGAGCCGACCATTTTTGACCAGGTCTCGCCCGATATGCGCCTGTTCAAAGAAGAGGTGTTTGGCCCGGTGTTGGCCGTCACCACCGCCTCCAGCCTGGCCGAAGCCATCCAATTTGCCAACTCGGTGGAATATGGCCTGACCACCTCTATCTTTACCGAAAGCCTTGATACCGTGATGCGCTTTGTGGAAGAAGTGGAAACCGGCATGGTGCATGTCAATGAGCCAACCATCGGCGGCGAGGCCCAACTGCCCTTTGGCGGCACCAAATCTACCGGTGTGGGCGAGCGCGAGATGGCCGAGGAAGGGCTGAACTTCTTTACCGAGCTAAAAACGGTGTTTATCAATTACTCCGGCCAGGCCGAGCGGTTGATGATCCGCTGACCGAAGACAGGTTGTAAATTTGCTCCTGTCCCCGGTCATTTCTCAATAAACATTATCGGGATTAAGGTGACAGGC
>CAZDMM010001030.1:845-2609 GCA_964505845.1 uncultured Caldilineaceae bacterium | reverse complement strand
TTCCAGAAGAGATTCTGGAAGCAGCGCGGGTAGACGGGGCTACCGAGCTGCAAGTGTTTTTCCGTATCATGATACCCTATATTCTGGGCACCATTATTACCGTGTGGACGACTGTCGTCATCTTCACTCTGAAAATATTCGACGTGGTCTGGGTGATGACCGGTGGGCAGTTTGATACCCACGTGATAGCCACCCAGTTTTACCTCCAATCATTTACCTCGCGCAATTCAGGCTATGGGTCGGCTATCGCCATTATTCTGCTCATTACCGTCATCCCGGTGATGATCTACAATCTAAAGCAATTCAGAGAGCAGGAGGCATTTTAACATGAGACAGGCAAGAACCAATATTTTGTTGATCAACGGGTCGCTGATAATCCTGGTGCTTATCTGGAGCCTGCCTACCCTGGGGCTGCTTGTCTCCTCCTTTCGCGACCGTTTTGACATCCAGACTTCTGGCTGGTGGACGCTTTTTCCCCACAGGGCCTGGACCACAGTATCTGTAATTGATCCCAAAGAGCGGGGCCTTGACCCTACCGGCGTGATGGAAGTAGAAGGCGTGAAGGGCACCTTTGAAGAGCTGCGTAAAGGGGTCGAGTCGGGTGATACCCGCGTTACCTGGGTAGGCAACCGGCGCCTGGGCAAAATTGAGGTGCAGCAGCGAGCCTGGACTACCAACTGGAATTTTACCCTGGCCAATTACCAGCAGGTTTTGCTGGGCCAAAATCTTGTCGCAAAGAACCCGGACGGTACCGTTGAGGAGCTGCCGGGCCAGGACATGTCGCAGGCTTTCCTCAACAGCCTGGCCGTATCCATTCCGTCAACGGTCATCCCGATTTTGATTGCTGCCTTTGCGGCCTACGCTTTTGCCTGGATGCAGTTCCCCGGCCGGCGCACCATGTTCATTACCGTGGTCGGGTTGTTGGTTGTGCCCTTGCAGATTGCCCTGGTTCCCATCTTGCGCGACTACAACACTTTGGGCCTCAACGGCACCTTTCTGGCCGTCTGGCTGGCTCACACCGGCTTTGGCCTGGCTCTGGCCACCTATCTGCTTTTCAACTACATCCGCACCCTGCCCCGCGAGATGATGGAGTCGGCCTTTATTGACGGCGCTTCGCACTTTACCGTTTTTACCCGGCTGGTGTTGCCGCTGTCGGTACCGGCCCTGGCCTCGTTTGCTATCTTCCAGTTCCTGTGGGTTTGGAATGATTACCTGGTGGCCCTGGTCTTTCTCGGCGTTGATCCTAACTTCAAAGTTGTTACCCAGCGCCTGGCCGATTTGACAGGCACCTTTGGCAACCAATGGCATCTGCTTACCGCCGGGGCCTTTGTGACCATGATTTTGCCGCTGGTTGTCTTTTTTGCCTTACAGCGATTCTTTGTGCGCGGCCTCCTGGCCGGATCAGTTAAAGGGTAAACTCACTATATGTCATTTATCAAATTCCCCCAAGATTTTGTTTGGGGGGTAGCCACCGCGTCTTATCAAATTGAGGGGGCCTGGAATGAGGACGGGAGAGGCGAGTCGATTTGGGACCGCTTCTCCCACACTCCCGGCAAAATCAGGGATGGCAGCAACGGCGACATCGCCTGCGACCATTATCACCGCTGGGCCGCCGATATCGCCCTGATGAAATCGCTCCATATTCCGGCCTATCGCTTTTCGATTGCCTGGCCGCGCATCCTGCCGGCCGGGCGCGGACCGGTCAACCGGGCCGGCCTGGATTTTTACAGCCGCCTAGTGGATGCCTTGCTAGAGGCGGGCATT
>CAZDMM010001030.1:0-835 GCA_964505845.1 uncultured Caldilineaceae bacterium | reverse complement strand
GCATTACCCCCTTTGTCACTTTGTATCACTGGGATTTGCCCCAGGCTTTGCAAGATGAGGGCGGCTGGCCGGTGCGGGCAACGGCCTCGGCCTTTGTAGATTACGCCGACCTGGTCAGCCATCACCTGGGCGACCGGGTGAAAAACTGGATTACCCACAACGAGCCGTGGTGCGTTTCTTTTTTGAGCCATCAAATTGGCGAGCATGCCCCCGGCTGGCAAGATGGGCCGGCCAGCCTGCGGGTGGCCCACCACGTGCTGCTGTCACACGGCTGGGCCGTGCCTGTCATCCGGGCCAACAGCCCCCAGGCGCAGGTGGGCATCACCCTCAATTTTACTCCGGGCGACCCGGCCTCGCCCAGCGCCGCCGACCGGCAGGCCTGGCGTCACTACGATGGCTACGCCCACCGCTGGTTTCTGGACCCGCTCTACAAGCACAGCTATCCCGCCGATATGGTGGCCGATTTTGAGGCGTTGGGCTACCTGCCCAACAGCATGAGCTTTGTCAAAGAGGGCGACCTGGCCGCCATTGCCAGCCAAACCGATTTTCTGGGCGTCAACTACTACACCCGTGAGGTGGTGCGCGATGAAAAAGCGGCCGATAATTTGCCGCCTACTGTTACCCGCGCTCCAGACACGGAATGGACGGACATGGGGTGGGAAGTTCACCCGGAAAGCTTTTATAACCTGCTCAACCGGCTGCACTTTGAATATCGCCCGCCCAAAATCTACATCACCGAAAATGGAGCCAGCTACAGTGACGGCCCCGACGCCTCCGGGCAGATTCACGATCAGCGCCGCCTGAATTACCTGCGTGACCACCTGGCGGCGGTACA
>CAZDMM010001029.1:0-2609 GCA_964505845.1 uncultured Caldilineaceae bacterium | reverse complement strand
GAGCTGCACCGTGTCTCCCACCCCTTGGTGGCGGTTGGGTATGCTCACATCACCGGCGGCCACAATTTCACTGCGGATTGGCAGAAGATCGGATTCATAATCAATGCACATGTGGATGACGCACCGGTCTACCCCGGCGGCCAAAATACCCTGGGTTAAAATGGTATAAATATCTTTAAGGTGAAGCGCAGCCGAGAGTTGCCGGCTGATGTCTAGCATAAGGTGGGTTTCGCGTAGGTTCTGCTGAATGTTGTACAGGCGCAGCATATTTTTGAAGGCGGCGCTCACCTGGGCAGCCAGGGCCTGCAGCAGGTGCAGGTCATCCTGGTCAAAATGGCCGGGTTCAACATGGGCTAACAGCAGCACCCCGCGCACCGGGCCTGGCTCAATCATAATGGGGGCGCACACGCAGGAGCGCAGCGCCGCCAGTTGCCCATTGCCCAATATGGGGGACCAGCGCGGGTCAATTTGGGTATCGGCAATTAAGAGGGGCTGTTGGTTTTTTAAGCTCCAGGCCGCCGGGCCTGCCAGCAGGGTCTGGCGTACCAGGGCTTGTTTATCGGCGGGAGATAAATTATTGCGGCCGGGTTCAGAACTCTCAAAGTAAATCTCGCCCTGGTCTGTTAAGAGATGTACCTCGCACAGGGTATTATCCAGGCGGCTCACCAGAGAAACCAGGGTGTTCAGGATGGCCTCAGGGTCAAGGTCGGCGCTTAAGGCCATGCTCACTTCATAGAGCAGGCGGACCCGATTTTGGTCAACGGTAGGTTTATTCACAGAACCTTTTTTGTAAGGTAACGACGCGGTAGATGATCTTGTCATCCCTTAGCCCCTTTTGATCTCGGATTAGCTGTTTTTTGAAGAAGGTGGTTGAGCTACTCAAGTGGCCGCAGCGCTCGATCTACCCTGATTTTAATAGCCTAAATCCCAAACCATGTGGCCTTGCAGGATGCTGATAATTTGGTCGGGAAATTTATCAGGGTCTAAGGGTTTGCCCAAAAAGCCATCAAAGCCGGCATTCCTGGTTTTTTCCATGGTGCCGGGGTTGGAGTCGGCGGTTACGGCTACTACCCGAGTATCGGCAAAGCGCGGGTCGCTGCGAAGTTTGGCCAGGGCGTCATAGCCATCTTCATAGGGCAGGTGGAGGTCCATGAGAACCAGGTCAACCCGGGGCATGGTATCGGCAAATTCCAAAACTTGCCAGCCGGAGGCTTTCCACTCATAGCGACGAACCCCAATAAAGGCCAGAAGCCGGGCAATCAGCACTAAATTTTGCAGATTATCTTCTACCACCAGCACATAAGCATCTTTGGGATCAATGGCTTTTTTGGTTCTTGATTCTATCACGGTTGTTGATGTCATGAGCGTTTTCCTTTCAGGAAATTTTCTATTTGAATGGGAAGTTCATCTACATCTATGGGCTTGGCAATATATCCATCGCAGCCCGCTTGAAATACGGTTTCTCGATCCTTTTTCATGACATTAGCGGTCATGGCAATAATGGGGATGTGAGCCGTTTCTTTGCTCTTTTTGAGGGTATCGGTCACTTCAAAGCCATCAATATCGGGCAGGTTAATATCTGTGATGATGATATCCGGTTGGGTATGGCGAGCCTTGGTCAGGCCGTCGGCCCCATTTTTGGCCTCAATCACTTCGTAGCCTTCTATTTCTAAAACCCGTTTAACCAGCGTTAAGTTATCATAGTTATCTTCTATATACAGAATTTTGACTTTACCCATCTAAGGTCTCCTGGAGAGGTTGTGTGCAATAGTTTGAGGCCGAAATTTCCTTATAAGGTGGAATGTAAAGATTTTTTAGGGGCAGATAATTTTGGGAGGCTAACCTCGTTAGCAGCCAAAACTGTTTGAATCAGCTCATCTAGCTGTGAGATGGGGAAGGGTTTGATGAGATACCCATCTACTTCAAGCTGTTCGCTTTCATCCAGCACTTCGGGTGAGCCAAAGGCCGTCATTAAAATGACATGGATATAGGGGTGGAGTGAGCGGGCCACTTCAACCAGGGTAAAACCGCTGATGCCCGGCATTTTTAAATCGGTCACCAGGACATCGTACAAATGATAGGTCAGCTTGGTTAAAGCTTCTTCGCCGGTAGAGGCCAGATCAACCAGGTATGAAGGGTGCGCCTCTTGCAGACCCTGCTTGAGGAAAAAAATTAAGGTTGGTTCATCATCAACAATCAAAATACGCTTGGCCCTGCCGGCTTGATTGAGCATAGGCCCTCCTTACTTAAAGGTTGATTGACCTTAATTTACACTATAGCATAGAATAGGTTAAGTGGTGGTTACAAGATAGTTACAATCGTGGACGGCAGCGCGGTGGGCCTAAGTTTCTTCGTCAAGGTTGATGACATATCTACCGCCGGGGATGGTGGTAATATAGTGGGGATGGGCCGGGTCAATTTCTAATTTGTGCCGTAAGCGATGGACGTGCACGCGGGCAATGGCGCGGGCATCGGCTTCGGTGGCCTCATAGCCGCGCGCCTGTTTTACCAGGGTCACTGAGTCCAGGGCCACATTGGGCTGGGCCATTAAAGCCGCCAGGATGTCAAATTCGGTTTGAGTCAGCGAGATGATTTCTCCCCTCCGGGTA
>CAZDMM010001028.1:1546-2620 GCA_964505845.1 uncultured Caldilineaceae bacterium | reverse complement strand
ACCAGACTATGGGTCAGATACTGGATCAAGCTGACCTGGGCTCGCATTTGCCGGATCAACAAACTATCCGGCCGCCAGGGATACAGTCGAGCGCGATCAGTCCGTAAGACATCGGCAATCAGTCGCCCATCTTTCTGGTCGTCGCGGGCACCGCTGGAACCATAGCGACCTCGACAACTCTTGATCACACTGGGCGGAATTACATAGATAGCGGGGTATTGCCGCGCCCATAAAAAATCAATAACTAACGTGTGGGCCGTTTCGATGGCGACCATACATTCATCGCGGGAGATGCCCAGATAGCGGCGTGTTTTTTCCAGATTCAGCAACCCATCCGGAGTATGGGACATCGTCAATTGACCAATGATCACACCCGCTTCGTTTAGAAAAACAACATCATGTTTTTGTTCACTCCAATCAATTCCGATATAGACCGTCATTTGAACCTCCTGTGGCGGTAACTGGAGGTTCACCGGCGGACCAGATAACCGTGTCCCTGTTAGGGCGCTCGTAGCGCGACATGCTTTTGACAGTGTCTCCGGTTGACCTGGGGGACAGTCCACGTTGGGCGCTCGTAGCGCAGTAAGCCCGTGGTCCTCAAAATCCAGGTCAGGGGCCGCTGGGAAAACGGACGAATGACTGAACATCGCCATCCTTAGTTCTACCTCATCGGTCCACCTTTGTCTATTATACAGTAACAGGTAGGCCCACCACGAGCCGAGCAAGTTGCCCAGGCTCAGGAGACCCCAGGCAGTCAGCGTCCAGCGGCGGGTGGCTTTCAGCCAGCTCACATCGAGCTTGCCGCTGAGCAGCGCCGCTATGGCAAAAGCGTAGGGGATCGAGACGCTCATGTAGCCCATGAGCAGCATCGGCGGATGCATCATCATGCCGTTATCCCACAGCAGCGGGTTGAGGCCACGGCCATCGGCGGGGAAGTAGGGGATAGCCCCCAGGGGTTGAAACAGCGCTGCCGTCACCTCTCCGGCGCTCGTCTGCCACAGCCGCTCAAATGGATTGGAGACGAAGTTAAGCAGAGTCAGGAAAAAGACCGCGATGCTCATCAACACGGCCATC
>CAZDMM010001028.1:337-1536 GCA_964505845.1 uncultured Caldilineaceae bacterium | reverse complement strand
GCCTGGACGCTGACCCGTAGGGCATCAGTTCGCGGTTATTACGCCAGTTAAGCTGGACGGCCAGCACAGCGAACAGGGTCAGCGTCCAGGCCCAGAACAGCAGCGAGCCGGGCTGCCCGCCCCAAAACGCGGCCAGCACGTAATACCAGGGCATGGCCCGGTTGGAGTTTTCGGTCACGTAGCGGATATTGAAGTCATGAGTCAAAAAGGCGAACGCTAACGCGCCAGCAGCTACCGTCATCAAGCCAGCCACGATCATGAGACCATTGCGGGCGCTGGTCACCAGTTCCGGGCGCTGGCGCTGCGCTCCAAAGACGCCAACGACGGCTACATAGGCCGCAGTGACCAGCGCAATCAGCAGGGCAGCATTTCCGATGTCAGCCATTAATTATCTCCTCTTTGATCTGAGCGCTCCCGCCGAGATAGCCCAGGTAGACCAGGACGAGCGGGAGGACGCATAAGGATAAGAACGAGAGCAGCCCGGCGACGACGACGAGCAAGTACGTTGGCGCGCCCGCGTCGGCCAGGCCTACATCCAGATAAAGGCCGTTGTCCAGCGCCCACAGCGCCATTTGAGGCATTTGGTTAGAGAACAGCAGCACACCCATCCCCACCAGCAGCAACCCGCTGACGATTTGAACCTGCCGCCGGAGGTGGCGCACGATCCTGGTCGCCCGGTTAACCAGCAGCCCCAAGGCCAGGAAGGGCACGGCCAGGCCGAGTGCATAGCCGGTGAGTAGAAACAGGCCCTGCATCGCCGTTTCCTCCGCGAACCCGAGGGCGAGGATCGCCCTCAAGGTGGGACTGGCGCACGGCGTCCAACCGGCGGCGAAGAACATGCCGATAAGCAGGGACGGAATGAACCCAGGACGTCGGCGAACAGCCCAAGGCAGCCGGAAGAGGTCCATCATGACCAGGCCGAAAAGGATCGCGGCCAGCCCGCCGATCCTGGCCAGCAGCGGGCGGTACAAAAAGTACATTTCTCCCACCGGCCTGACTACACCACTCCAGCCAACGATGAAGACCGTGGAGAAGCCGAGCACAAACAGGACAGCATGGGTAAACGTCGTGAAGCGTTGCGGCGGAGTCGTCGCCAGACTGGAAGTCGTCACACCAATGACCCTGTTAGCCATATCTGTCTCGTCTCCCTATGGCAGCAGCGTTTCGATGGCCTGCCCCAAGGTCTCTTCTTCCACGAT
>CAZDMM010001028.1:0-327 GCA_964505845.1 uncultured Caldilineaceae bacterium | reverse complement strand
ATCGCCTTCTGGGCGATCATCCCGTCGCGGGTAATGAAATACGTTTCGGGAAGGCCGGTCAAGCCGTAGTCAATCCCAATCTCGCCCGTCCGGTCCGGGCCAGTAGGGTAGGTGAGGCCAAATTCCTGCAAAAACCTGGCCGCATCCTCGTCCGTATCCCAAGTATCCACGCCCACAAAGACCACGCCGCGCTCCCGGTATCGCCGCCAGGCCTTTTCAAAGGTGGGCGCTTCCTGGCGGCAGGGCGGGCACCAGGAGGCCCAAAAATTCAGCACGACCACTTTTCCGCGCAAGTCAGACAGGCGCAGCGTTTCGCCTGTGCCGAAG
>CAZDMM010001027.1:0-2625 GCA_964505845.1 uncultured Caldilineaceae bacterium | reverse complement strand
GCCTATGAGCAGAGCATACAATGGGCTAATTGACTACTTGGACAAAGGTCTTGGGGGGAAGTGGTAATGGTGATTGGTAAATGGTAATTACCAATAGACCAATTACCATTTACCTGACTTCAAGACAGCCGCCTGGAGTTAATTTTGCCCTGAGTGGCGGCGGAGAGTAGAATCGGTGCGGAACCATCATGAGCGGATGGTACATCTCCAATGATATAAAAATCTTGTGCTGATGATGACCGATGACCGGATATTTGCCATCATCCCCGGTCTTCCGTCCCCGGTCTATTTTCCAGGAGCCTCATGAGCCGGTACCCCACCAGCATGGTAAAAATTTTACGTGACACCTGACACGTGACACTATTTTTAGGGAGCATATTATGAAAACAGTACCTATTCTGAGCGTGACCGAGGCGGCCAACCTTATCCGGCCTGGAGCTTCGATTATGTTGGGCGGCTTTGGCATGACCGGCAACCCGGTTCATCTGGCCCACGCCCTGGCCGAGCGGCGTGAGGTCAACAATTTGACCATTATTTCCAATAATGTGGGCGAGCCGGGCCTCAGCGGGGGGCGGCTGCTGCGGCACGGCCAAATTGCCAAAGCGATTGGCTCCTATTTTACCTCCAACCCGGAGGCGGTGCGGGCGGTGCAGAGCGGCCAGATTACGGTGGAACTGCTGCCGCAGGGCACGCTGGCCGAGGCGATTCGGGCCGGCGGGGCCGGCATCGGCGGCTTTTTTACGCCGACCAGCGCCGGGACGGAGCTGGCTAAAGGGCGCGAGACCAGGCTCATCAACGGGGTGGCGCACGTGTTTATCCCTGGCCTGCGGGCTGATGTGGCTTTGATCCGGGCCTGGCGGGCCGACCGCGCCGGCAACCTGCTCTACCGCATGACCGAGCGCAACTTTAACCCCATGATGGCCATGGCCGCCGATCTGGTCATCGCCGAGGTGGAGGAGATTGTAGCGCTGGGGACGCTGGCGCCGGATGAGATTGTCACCCCCGGCATTTTTGTGGACTATTTGGTGCAGGCTCATACCACTTTGGAAGATTTGGGCAGTTCGGCCTCGGTGGACAGCGGCAAGGAGAGCGACCCCACCCGGCTGGCCATGGCCCGGCGGGCCTTTGCCGAACTCAAGCGGGGCGATGTGGTTAACCTGGGCATCGGCATCCCCACCCTGGTGGCCGATTTGATCAGCCCGGAGGACGGCATCATTCTGCACACCGAAAACGGCATGCTGGGGGTCGGCCCGGCTCCGCAGAGCGGCGGGGCGCTCCATTACCCGGTCAACGCCGGCAAGCAGCCGGTCACTGCTTTGCCGGGCGCTTCTTATTTTGACAGCGCCACCTCTTTTGCCATGATCCGGGGCGGCCACGTGGATGTAGCCATTATGGGCGGCTTGCAGGTGGATGAAGCGGCCAACCTGGCCAATTGGGCCGTGCCGGGCAAGCCGCTCTTGGGCGTCGGCGGGGCCATGGATTTGGCTTCCGGGGCCAAAAAGCTGATTGTGACCATGACCCACGCCAGCCGCGAGGGCGAAGCCAAGATTGTGCCCCACTGCACCCTGCCGCTCACCGCCGCCGCCGCCGTGAATGTCATCATCACCGATTTGGCGGTGTTCAAGTTTGCGGAGGGGCAGTTGCTTCTGACCGAACTCATGCCGGGCGCGACGCTGGAGGAGGTGCGCCGCCTGACCAGCGCCCGCTTTGTGGAGGCGCTGGAGCTCTAACCGCTTTCTTATGATTTTCCGAGGATTTTCTGATAAAGGTTTGTTATCGTATGCAGCGGGTGTGTTTAATTTGGGTTGAAAGATGTCACTATAAAACGTGAAACGTAAGGATTTAGAACGTGTTTCTTAAATCGCTTTGGCGGCACTTTTAGGCGCAGAAACCGGGTTTTTAAGCCTTAAAGTGGCTGTCTCTTTGCCCAAAGCAGGGTCAAATAGTTCTCAAAAACCCGGTTTCTTTTTTACATCAAGCGGTTCGCCAGCCTGCTTCAGCGAGCTTCCACCTATGGTAGCCGGGCGTTTCAATGCTCGGCGGGTGGCCGGCTCAGGTGATTTTGTAATTATCGAATGTTCTCTCCTATGGTTCCCTATATAGGGAACACGCAGTTCCATAGCTATCCAACTCGCAGTTGCTTATAAGGGAACGTGCAGTTCCATAGCTATCCAACTCGCAGTTGCCTAGATAGGGAACACGCAGTTCCATAGCTATCCAACTTGCAGTTGCCTAGATAGGGAACCGGAATGTGTCGGAATGTGTCAAGCATTGTGAGACAACTCTGATTAGGAATTTAGGGTAGATGGCTAAGGATTTTTAACCCGTCTGTGCCCAATGAATTGAATAGAGGGGGAGCGATAACGCTTGTTATTTTAAGCTCGGTGCTGCGGCAGCGAGCTTTTGTTTTAAATTTGACCTGCCTCAATTTAGGAGGGTTCCCTATGTTTTACTGCCACCGTTTGTGCCTTTTGCTCCTGGCCCTGGCGATTTTGTATGCTCTCTACGGGCCGAGTCCGGCCAACGCCGGCCCCGACCCCGGCGAAGCTATCCCCGCGACTGTCCACCTTATCCCCCATCCTCAGGCCGGCTGCCAGAACAGCATCAGCGTTACCACCACCGCCG
>CAZDMM010001026.1:0-2637 GCA_964505845.1 uncultured Caldilineaceae bacterium | reverse complement strand
CATCATCACCGAATGGAGGAAGGGTGTACCCACCAGCCAGGGGATGAGCGAAGCGTTTTCTACCGGATCCCAGCCCCAATAGCCGCCCCAGCCCAAAACATCGTAGGCCCACCAACCGCCAAGTAGCAATCCCAGGCTCAAAAACAGCCAGGCGGTCAAGGTCCAGCGCCGAGTGGTGCGAATCCATAGGTCGCCAGCCTGGTGGGTGATCAGAGCAGCCATAGCGAAGGCGTAGGGAATGACAAAAGAGACAAAGCCGAGATACAGCATCGGCGGGTGAATGATCATGCCGAAGTGGCGTAGCATCGGGTTAAGGCCGGCGCCATCGGGTGGGAAGAATTCCAACTGTTCAAAGGGGTTGGCCACAAAAACCACTAGCCCAATAAAGAAGGCCAGGGTCACCTGGGTGACGGCGATGACGTAAGGCATCAGCACCCGCATCGAACTCCATTTTTTGAGCAGCGCCAGCGCGGCAAAAATAGACATCAACCAGGCCCAGAACAAGAGGGAGCCGTCCTGGCCTCCCCACAGCGCCGTAACCCGGTAAAACAGCGGGGCAGCCCGGTTACTGACTTCATAGACATACCGGGTTTGATAATGACCGGTAACCAACAAGTATTCGATACTCAGAATGGCCAGGGTCAGAAAACCCGCCACACCAAAGGCAGCATTGCGGGCGCTGAGCACCAGTTCCGGCAGACGGCGCTCTGCCCCCATCGTCGCTACCACGGCAGCGTAGAGCGATAGGGCCAGGGCCAGGGTCATCGTGATAAATCCGATGTTTGGCATAAATTAACGCTCCAATTCACGTAAATGAAAAGTGTGAAACGCAATGTTTTCTAAGGCAAGTTCATAACGTTTTAGGCCTTACTTAACCGCGTTTACCTTCACTTCTTCTACCCCTTTCTCCTCATATCGGCTGGGGCACTTGAGCAGCAAGGAGCCAGCGGTAAAAATTTGACCATTATACTTGCCCTCTAAAATGGCCTCTGCACCCTCGCGCATTTGATCCGGTTTGGGGCCGTGGAAGATAACCGGCAGCTTGCGGCCGGTATCGCCAGTGACCTCGAAGGTTAAAATCAGGTCGTGGTTGTTGAAATTTATTGTCGCCGCGTCAACCTTGCCGGCCACGCGCACGGTGCGATTTTCGATGGCCGTGCCTTTGGCCAACAGTTCGTCAACAGTCAAGAAATAGGCGGCGTTGCCGGCAGTACCGGCGTAAATCAGATAGAAAATCGCCAGCATCACCATAACTCCGCCGACAAAAAACTTGATATTTTTGTTGGCCGTCCGGTGGGCGACCTGGATGGTTGGAACGGTAGGCATTGATTGAGCCATAGTTACTCTTCCTTATTCCTGTTACTTCCTAATAATCGGCAAGTAGATGGATGGTATTTCGGTTTTGAGGGTTAGCCCCGTTGCTTGGGCCAGAATGCTTCCCTGCGGCCCACTGACGTCGGTGGTAGAGAAAAGGTCAATCGGAGTGATGGCTGTGCCAGGGGTAACTGCTTTTACCTTTAACGACAAGGTGGCCAAGGGAAACTTTTCGCTGACGCTCTGGCCCAGGACCCCTGCGGCAAAGCGCACCTCGCCTTGTTGGTTATCAATCAGCGGCTCGGCCAAAACTAAAGGCAGGTAATCGGTGAGGGTAACATTCATAACCTCGACCAGGGCTGGGTCAAAACTCAGGTGAACCGTCCCGCCGTTGACTGGTTGACCGCGTGGATCAATGTTGACCGTCAGGGTTACAACTTCATCAACCGCTACCGCCATCTCCTCGGCATTGAAAGCCATCACTGCTCCACCATCCTTTGCCTGGAGCAGCTCTGTTGATAGGTTGTTGGTGGTGGGGGTAATGACGATATCACCTTCTCGCCCGAAATTCCCAGACAATAGGCCAAAGTCGGGCAGCAACACGCAGTCATTTTCATCGAGGTCGGCATTAGCCACAAAGCCGGACTGCCCCAGGCATATATTGAAAGAGCCGATCAACATGGCGGCGTCTGCCTGGAATACCTGGTTAAATGTGGCAAAAGTCTCGACATCACCCTCCAAAAGTTTAGCGAAGAAGTAAGGGTTATCGCCCAAAACCAGGTTGACATTCTGAGCCAGGTTACGTAAGGTGTGGTTGCCTTTCAGACTGAGATCATACCGACCAGGGTCGGTATCCTCCAACGCCAGCTCAAATTCGCCGTTCTGATCGGTTGTAGTGGTGAAGGTATAAGCCGGCAGAGTACTACCCGCTGGCCTAAGCCAAACCGTTAGGGGAATAGCCCAAGCTGGAGCAGGTTTTGCCGGGCGACCTTGTAAGTCAACTTTACCTCGCAGCGTCAGCCCTGGCGTGATGATGACCAGGCCATCTTGCGCCTCGCGCATGACGCTGCCCTCGGACCCGCTGATGTCGGTCGGGGGGAATTCATCAAGGAATTTAACGCGTGTGCCGGTGGTGGTCGCCACAGCCTGCACCTCCAGAACCAGGGCAGCAAAAGGCTCGGTGATGACGCCGCCCAGAAGCCCGGCCCCATAGCGAAATTCGCCGGTGGCCGGGTCAAAGGCCAGTGGGTCGAGTTCCGTGGTCAGGACGCCGGTGGCGGCGTTCATCGCCGGACGGACAGCGCCCCCGGGTCGGCGCATGGG
>CAZDMM010001025.1:0-2650 GCA_964505845.1 uncultured Caldilineaceae bacterium | reverse complement strand
TAGCCGACCTGGTTGACTACTTTAGAAGCGAGCGGCTTTCGGCCAAAATAGCATTTGATCTGGACCGGATTGCCCCTATCCTGATCGGTGATCCGTTCCCGCATCAAGCCAGAGTGGCCGAAGTGCGCCGTTTACTGCGCCGTCATCGAGATGACCAACGGTGTGATGAATCGGCCAAAACTGCGATTGATGGATTGGCGGAACGGCTGGTTGTTCTGGGGCCAGAAATGGCCGACTGGCTCAAGGTAGCCCGCTTTTTAGCCGGAGGAGGTCAAGACGAATGAACTACGCCACCCTATTTATTGAACCGGCCGATGTATGGTTTTTTCGCACCGGCAAGCCTTTCAGCGCCGGCGAAGACCAGTGGGCTGAAACTGTCTTTCCACCCACGCCTTATACCCTTCAGGGCGCTATCCGCAGCCGGGTGTTGGCGGAATTGGGTAATTTATCTGCACCCAATGACAATTTAATCGGCAGCCCTGGTAATTACGGCAAATTGCGTCTGTGCGGGCCGTTTGTAGCGTGTTGCGAAAACAATCAAATCAGGCGCTACTTTCCTCCCCCGGCCGACCTGGTTGTTCCCAAAGAAGGCCCGCAGAAACACCCCCGGCAATTGCGCCCCGGCCGGTGGGAAACGGCCAAAACTGACATGCCATCAGATTTGCAACCGCTCCTGCTTCCACCAGAATTGGGCGGCGTCGTTGAAGCCTTTAGCGGCTGGCTTAATGAAGAGCAGTTCCGCAGCTACCTCGCCGGACAACTATCGGCCGAAAGTGTACAAAGCGTTAAGCTTTGGGAGAAAGAGTACCGTTTAGGCATTGGGATGAATACGGCGCAACGGACGACACGCCAACAACATTTATATCAGGTCAGTTTCATTCGCCTTAAATCAGGCGCCGGTCTGGCAGTTGAGATTGGCGTTGAGGGCGAAAGCGATCCGCTTAAGCAGTTGAAGTTGCCGGATGAGGGCTACCTGGCCCTGGGCGGCGAGGCCCGAGCGGCCTATTTTAAAAAAGTAGACAATTTGCCGTCCCTACCGCAAGAAATTTCCGGCCAACAGTTTACTCTCTATTTTGCCACCCCTGCTTATTTCAAAAATGGCTGGCAGCCGGAAAGCTGGTCAAAGTTCTTTGAGGGCGGCGCAGTGGAATTGATAGCGGCGGCGGTAGGACGGCCGCAGTTGATTGGTGGTTGGGATTTAGCCAAGCGTGCGTCCAAACCCATCCGCCGCTACGTGCCGGCCGGCAGTGTGTATTACTTCAAGGTTAAAAGCGGAACGGTCAGTCTTAACCTGCCTGTGACCGATGACCCAGGCGACGGTCAGATTGGTTTTGGGCAGGTATGTGTGGGCCAGTATAGCGAAATAGGCTAACAATCCTATAAATTAGCAAGGAGGAACCTATGTATCAGGCATCAGATATGCTTTTCATTTATACCGAGACCCCGTTGCACGCCGGCAGTGGGCAGGGGACGGGGGCCATTGACCTGCCCATCCAGCGTGAGCGGGTAACCTGCTACCCATTGGTGCAGGCCAGCGGCTTAAAGGGGGCGCTCAAAGACACAGCCCAAAGAAACGGCGGGAACAAAGAAGATATTGACCTGATTTTCGGTGCGGAGGGGCAAAATGTTGACTATGCCGCTGCCATTAGCATTGGCGACGCCCGGCTGCTGCTCTTTCCGGTACGCTCGCTTATCGGCGTGTTTGCCTGGACGACCAGTTTGGATGTCCTGGCTCGCTTCCGGCGGGATATGCAGGCCATTGGTACAAATAGCTTACCTGCTTTGCCCGAATCGCTTCAAAAGGAACAGGCATGGGTGACAAGTCCTTGCAGTTTATTGCCTGATAATGAAAATGACTTGGTACTGGAAGAATTTGCCTTTACCGCACAACGCGATGAAAAAACAACTGAACTGGCTAAATGGTTAGCGGATCATGCCTTCCCACCAAATGGCGAAGACGACTACTGGAAGAAGAAAGTCAAAACTAGCCTGGTTATTCTACCCGAAGATGCCTTCCGTGATTTTGCTCTGTATGCGACCGAGATTGTCACCCGTATTAATATAGATGATGCTACCAAAACCGTAAAGAGTGGAATGCTGTGGACTGAGGAGTATTTGCCAATAGATTCAGTATTGTATGCGCCCGTGTTTGCCTCGACCTCGCGTCGAGAGGGAAGCTCAATGTCAGCCCAAGAGGTTTTGCAGAAAACGCAACAGTTTGTCCCCAATCGGCTACAACTGGGCGGCGATGAAACGATTGGCCGGGGGATGGTGCATCTCCAATGGTTGAATGGAGGTAAAAAATGAGCCAACAACGAACAAAGGAACAGGAAAGGGCGGCTCGAGCCTGGGATTGTGTTATTCAGGTAAAAGGTAAGAGTTATGCTAAAGAGTATGGGCAGTTGGCTAAGAGCAGCCCAATGAGTATTCAACTAAACGGCTTTGGACAAACACTTGCCTTTTTACTTGCCAAAGGGTCCAAAGAGGGCAAACCTAAAGATAACGGCAATAATGCTCATTGGAAGTTGCAAGAGCATCTTTCGGATTGGTTAATGAAACAGTTGAAAATTACCCACCATCAGGGTCTAATGGGATGGATTATGGATGAGAAAACAAGTGGTCAACAGTATCGGCGAGCTACAGCAGAAGC
>CAZDMM010001024.1:0-2657 GCA_964505845.1 uncultured Caldilineaceae bacterium | reverse complement strand
GGGAACAAAAAATAGATAAGCTGATTGTGGGTGTGCCCTACTCCTTAAGTGAGGCGCAGCGAGAGGGGCCTCAGGCGCGCCGGGTAAAGCGTTATGCCCAGGCATTAGCCCAAAAAATAGCCACCCCTCTTGAATACTTTGATGAAAGTTACTCGACTGTGGATGCCCAGGCTTACCTTGTGAGCAGTGGGCGCAAAAAAACACCGCTTGATGCGGCGGCGGCGGCTGTTATTTTGCAAAATTACCTGGATGCCCATCAAAATGAACCTGAAATGCAGCTACGGCCGGGTGAGTGAAAGGAATGGCGAAAGATAGAGTAGTGGAACTTTATATACCCAGCGAGCTTGGTTATGAAAAAATTCCGATGGCTGCGGCTACTTCGGTGGCCCAGCGGATGGGCTTTTCTCAAGACCGCATCGAGGATTTAAAAACGGCCATTAGCGAGGCCGTCACTAACGCTATTGAGCACGGGAATCAACAGAATGTAGAGGTTAAGGTTTTGGTTGAGTTAACCATCCAGGAAAAATCTTTGACCCTCAATGTGATTGACCAGGGCAAATTACCGATTCCTGAGATACAGAATCTTGAGTCTGATCTTGATAATCGCCCCCACTTTCCACGCGGACTGGGAATGTTTTTGATCAAACAGTTAATGGATGAGGTGACCGTTTTGGCTAAACCTGGTCGTAACGAAGTGCGAATGGTGATTCATCTTGAAAAGAAATAAAATTTACCCGGCCTGAAGGGACGTTTTTGCTGCCCCGATAAGGCTTTTGGCTCAAAACTACTTCCCCTTAATTTTTACCTCAATCAATAATTTGCCCAATTGAATCATATCCCCATCATAGACAAGTTCCGGCACAAAGGGAATTAACCTTTTGCCGTTGATGAATGTACCGTTGATGCTGGCCAGGTCTTCAATAAATACCAGCCCTTTTTGCTTGGTAATGGAGGCATGACGACGCGAAACGCTCTGGGCTAACTCACCCTCGTAAGTTAAATCAACCTCGGGGAAAATATTTGAGGTTGGATCAATCCGCCCCAGGCTGATGACTTTATCTAACAAAAGCTCCACCTCTCGTTTTTCAAAACCTATTCTTAAGCGAATAGCCAGCGGGGAGGTTGTTTGCGATAGGGGCGCATTGTCGCGGTGGCCCTCACTTGGAGTTCCGCCCGTCCAGCCTATCTCCGTAACCTCTAGCGGGTCCGTTTCCTGGGTATTGTTCTCAAGCAGAAAATGGCCGCACTCATCACAAAAAATGGTGTTAGCCACGTGAACGGCCCGGCAAAATTCACAGACGATGATTAAGGTTGAAGGTTGGTTGGCAGTAAGAGTTAGATTTGGCATAAGCTTGACTCATTTGGTAAGAGTACAGGGTTACCTTGTTGGGTCTAAGCGTAAGGCGCCAACAGGATAATTAGGCTTATTTTGATCATAGCATGATTGCATGGGAATTCTATTGAAATTTCCTATGAAAATGGTTGGGAAAATGTTCTTACGGTGATTAATAAAAAAGGGCCTTGTCCAAACAACAAAAGTGACGTAAAATTTAGGATGGATATTTTATCTCAAAACCCGCCTAACCTTGCTGTCAGGCATATCAACCACAAAGGTCTTGGAACATGGCCACTATCCTCTATATTGACCCCGACGAAACCTCGCATCGAGTCATTCAAATTGCCCTGAGCAAACAATACAATTTAGTGACCGCCACCGATGGCCCTACGGCCATTCAGTACTGCGCAATGATTCAACCCGACCTCATTCTCATGGACCTGGCTTTGCCTGATATTGATGGCTCAGAATTGGTGCTGCGCCTAAAAATGTTCATGCCTCAAACCCCCATTTTGGTGATTGGCGACCTGTCCAGGCCAATCGCACGGGCTAAAGAGCTGTTTCGTACCTGCGATGGTCTTTTGACCAGGCCCATCAAAGTGGATGAGTTGGTTGCCAAGATTCAGGCCCTGCTGCCCTTATCGGCTCAATTGCCGGCCCTGCCCAAGGCTCTGATCGAAGATCGGGCGGTGGTGACGCAGTTTGAAACCCAGATTGCAGCCCTCAATCAGGCCAATCAACGTTTAGCGTCGCTCAATGCCATTAGCGCCTTGATTGGAACCAGCCTGGATGTGGAGCATTTGATGGATGAAATCCTGGCGCAAATCCAAAAAACAGTTGATTTTGACAGCGCCACCTTGCTGCTGCTAAAAGGCGATATTCTGGAGGCCGCCGCCTCTCGCGGTTTTACCGGCTATCAGCGGGGCATGAATATTTACCGGAAAAATGAACGCAACTCCGCCTGGCATGCCGTTAACAACAAGCTGCCCCTCATTATCCAGGATGTGACCCGGAGCGAATATTGGGAGCCTCGCCCTGAGTTGAGCCAAATCCGCTCCTGGCTGGGCGTACCCTTGATTTACAAAGATCGTGTGGTGGGAGTTTTAACGCTGGATAAAAATGAGCCGGGCGGGTTCACGGATGCCGACGCCCGCTACGTGTTTACCCTGGCCTATCAGGTGGCGATTGCCGTAGAAAACGCCCAATTGTTTGAAGAATGGGAAGACCAGGCGACTCGCCTTAAATTAATCAATGAGGTGGGCCAGGAAATTGCCACTATTCTGGAGATGGATGGCCTGCTCAAAGCGCTGGCCAAAGCCAT
>CAZDMM010001023.1:0-2658 GCA_964505845.1 uncultured Caldilineaceae bacterium | reverse complement strand
CCATGTGCCACCCGCTGCTGCTGACGCATGTCAGCCTAACTTTTGAACCCCACCCTGCGCCCACGCCCGGCGAACCGGCCAGCATCGAAATCAGCGCCACCGTGCGCACCACCGGCAAAACCGGGGTGGAGATGGAAGCCCTGACTGCCGTCAGCGTGGCCGGGCTGACCATTTATGATATGTGCAAAGCGGTAGACCGCGCTATGCAGATTGACTCGGTGCGGCTGGCCCGCAAAAGCGGCGGCAAGAGTGGAGAAATAGTATTGGAGTAGTCAGTAATCAGTAACCAGTAGTCAGTAGCCAGTAGTCAGAAAAGAATATCTGACTACTGACTACTGACTACTCCCCATCTCAATTGGGAGTAGTCTATGAAAGTGACAATCAAACTTTTTGCCCGGCTGCGGGAGTTGGTGGGCACGCCGACATTGGAACGGCAGGTGGCGGAGAATGCCACCGTGTCTGACCTGCTGCAAAATTTGCAAGCGGAGTTTCCCAAATTGAGCACGACCATCTCCCGCACCATTGTCTCCGTCAATCGGGAATTTGCCGACTTACAAACTCGCCTGAGCGAAGGGGATGAGGTGGCTATTTTTCCGCCGGTCAGCGGGGGGACGGGGGCCGCTGATGACAGTAAATTTGCCATTACCTACCAGTCGATCAGTTTGGATGAGATGGCTGCCAAAGTGCGCCGCCCGGAGGCCGGGGCGGTGGCCGTCTTCGGTGGGGTGGTGCGGAACGTGTCGGACGGCAAAGCAGTAGAACACCTGGAATATGAGGCTTATGAGGAGATGGCGGTGGCCAAGCTGCGCCAGGTGGCGGCGGAGGCGCGGGAACAGTGGCCCAACATTATTGATATTGCCATTGTGCAGCGCATCGGCCATTTGGAAGTGGGCGAGAATGCGGTGGTAGTGGCAGTCTCCAGCCCGCACCGCTACGACGGCTGTTTTGAGGCTTGCCAGTATGCTATTAATCGCCTCAAGCAGATTGTGCCTATCTGGAAAAAAGAGATCAGCCCCGACGGGACGGAGTGGGTGGAAGGCGATTATCTGCCCTCCACCCACGACGCTCAGTAAGTTTTAATTTTGAAACCGGTGATACTGAAGGAACTGAGAGACTCGCTGTGGTCGCTCCAGGCAGGGGCAAGCCCTGCCGCTACTTGGTTTCTTCCGCATCCTCGGTTTTAGCGAGGATGAACATGATTGATATTTTTGAGGCCGAAAAGGCGCTCAACTTGACCTTTGGCAACAAAGCCCTGCTGCAGCGGGCGCTGACCCATCGCTCTTATTTAAATGAAAATCCGGATTATCCCCTGGAGGATAACGAGCGCCTGGAATTTTTGGGCGACGCCGTGCTGGATTTTGTCACCGGCGAATATTTGTACCATCGCTTCCCGGAGATGCCCGAAGGCCGGCTGACCAACCTGCGCTCGGCCCTGGTGCGCACCGAAACCCTGGCCCGCTTTGCCACACAGCTTAACCTGGGCGAGTGCCTTTTCCTGGGGCGAGGTGAGGAAGATAGCGGCGGGCGGCGGCGAGCGGCGATTCTATGCGATGCTTTTGAGGCGTTGGTGGGGGCGCTGTATCTGGATCAGGGGTTGGAGGTGGCTCGCTCTTTTATTTGCAGCCTCATTGACCCCGCGCTGCAAGCCATTTTGGCCTCTGATGCCGACAAAGACCCCAAGAGCCGCTTGCAGGAGATAGCTCAAAGCGCCTATCAACTTACGCCTACCTACCGCACCGTCAGAGAACAGGGGCCGGATCACGCCAAAGAGTTCACGGTTGAGGCGTTAATTGGGGGAAGAATTTATGGGCAAGGGGTGGGCTTTAGCAAGCAGGTGGCCGCTCAAGCGGCCGCGCGGCAGGCCCTGCAAACCCTGGAAGCTGAGTTAAACGTTCCAACGTTTACCACACCCGACAGACCAGCCCTTTAAGATAGGCCGACTCCGGGTAGGTGAGCAGCACCGGGTGATCGGAACTCTGGTTTAACCACTCGATGATCTGGACGTGGCGGCCGGCATCCACCGCCGCGCCAAACAGAACCTTTTGAAACAAATCCGCATTGACCGCCCCGGAACAAGAAAAACTGATGAGCACGCCGCCCGGCTTGAGCAGTTTCATACCCAGCAGGTTAATGTCCTTGTAACCCTGGGTGGCCCGCTCCACGTGCCGCTGGCTGTGGGCAAATTTGGGCGGGTCTAAAATTATCACATCAAATTTCCAATTGCTGTCGCGGTAAACCCGCATGAGTTCAAAAACATCGGCCACAGCGTACACATCGTCCCGGTCGCCAAAGCCATTGCGGCGCATATTCCGCTCGGCCATCTGTAAGGCCCGCTCCGAGGTGTCTACATTGAGAATGCGTTTGGCCCCGGCGTGGGCGGCGTACACGGCAAAGGCCCCGGTATAGGCGAAGGCATTTAAAATTTCTTTGTTAAAAAAGTACTTGGCCGCCTTTTGCCGATTTTCGCGCTGGTCCAAATAAAAGCCGGTTTTTTGGCCCATTTTTAAATCCACCAAAAAGGTGTGGCCGTTTTCCATAATCTCGATAATATCAGGCGGGACTTCTCCCCACAGCGGGCCGGTCACTTCAACCAAACCCTCTTTATCGCGGCCTTCGCCCTCGCTGCGCTCATAAATTCCCTGCGGCTCAACCATATCA
>CAZDMM010001022.1:0-2665 GCA_964505845.1 uncultured Caldilineaceae bacterium | reverse complement strand
TTTAGCTTCCGAGAAGGTAAACTGGTCTTTAAGAAACAGGTTTTTAGTGTTTGCCGTTGCCGTTGACGGCCGGCAGGGGCCGGTAAACCGCCGGCTCAAAGGAGCAATTCACAGCCGCCGGGCCGTTGACCGTTAACGCCGGCTGCAAGTGGGATGGCTGCCGCTCGGCCTCAGCCACTTGAAACTGGCCGACCAGGGTTTGTAACTGCTGGGCCATTTGGGCCAAAGATTGCGAAGAGGTGGCTACATCTTCGACCTGAGCCTTTATTTCTATCGTAGAGGCGTTTACTTCTTGCACGGCGGCGCTGTTTTCTTCGCTGCTGCTGGCAATTTCCTCAATCGCCTGGCTCACTCTGCCTGAGCCGGCTGCAATCTCCTGGGTGGCGGCGGTATTATCCTCCACCACGCCGCTGACCACCGCCATCACCCTCACCAACTCCCCCGATGCTCCCTTCATGCCCTGAGCGGCCTCGGCTATTTGCGCCACCTGCCCTTTTACCTGGGCTGCAGCAGCCAGAATATTCCGCAGCGACTCGGCGGCCTGTCCCGTCTCACCCACACTCACTTCCACTTCTGCCGCCCCATATTCCATAGCGACGACCGCTTCTTTAACCGCGCCCTGCACCCCGGCAATCAGGCGAGTAATTTCCTGGGTTGCTACGGCGGCTCGCTCGGCCAGCTTGCGCACCTCATCGGCGACAACGGCAAACCCCTTGCCATGTTCCCCGGCCCGCGCCGCCTCAATAGCGGCGTTGAGGGCTAGCAGATTTGTTTGGGCCGCAATCTCATCTATCGCTGCAACGATTTGCCCAATTTGATTTGACTGCTGCCCCAATTCAGTCACCTTTTGGGCCGACAACCTGACTTTTCCCTCCATCCCCTCCAATTTTTTAACTATTTTCACAATTTTATCCACCCCTGCGGCGGCCGTTTGGGCTGCCTCCTCGGCGCCGCCGGTTCCGGCTTGAGCGTTAGCCACCACCTGCTCAATCATTCCATTAATTTGTTGGGTAATTTGGGCCGATTGGCCCACGGCAGCTTGCTGTTCTTGCGCCCCCCAGGCCAGGCGCTGGAGCGCCTGACTCATCTGTTCCACCGAAGCAGCAGTCTGTGTAACGGCCTCAGCCTGCTGCCCGGTCCCTCTGGCCAGTTGGTGGATGGTGGCTGAAATTTGTAAGGTGGCTTGCGCCGCTTGACCGGCAATGCCGGCCAGTTGGTCGCTGGTGCCAGCCACTCGATTGGCATGCGCTTGAACCTCGGCCACCAGGCGGCGCAGATTGTCAATCATCGTATTGAGCGATAGGGCCAGGTGGTCATCGGCCGATTGAGCCTTGATCTGCCCTGTCAAATTTCCGGTGGCAGCCTGTTCAGCGGCAGTAATTATCTTTTGCAAGCGTTTGACCATTTGGTTGTATGAATAACTCACCCAGGCAATCTCGTCGCGCCCCTGGTCGGGCACTTTTTGCCCCAAAACACCCTGGTTGGCAAACGTGTCGGCCGCTACTCCTAAAACAGTGATGCGCTGGCTCAGACGCCTGACATACCTGAGACCCGCTATCAACCCCAGCCCGCCGGCCAGTAGTCTGATGGAAAGAATGATCCACCAACTCAAGACGACCGCTTCACCCATCAGCTTTGGTCCTAACCAGTAATCCCAAACCAGTTCAGCCCCTATCGGCAACAGCAAAATTCCCAGCATCAAACCCGACAGCACGACCCAGGTTTGGGCCAGCCAATCACGCAAACTCCACCTGTACTCATTTTCCAAACTTGCACTCATCATAAATCTCCTGGGGGTAACGTTTAATATTTTCTTAAATCATCTTAAAGGTTTCCCTTAGGTTTACTAAGGGTTTTACCTTAACTGCTTATAAGGTATTTCGGCATCTATCTTAATTTCTCCATAAAAGAAGGGTAAAGGCTCATAGCTTTACATAACAGATCATGTTCAAAGTCGTTTGATAAACCTTCCCGGAAGCTCCAGGTAAGCTTTGTCTCAAAATTGGCGGGGTTTTGGGCCAATTCTTGGCCTCAAACAGCATGCAGCTTCCGGGAAGGTGGGACTTTGAACATGCCTTACTTTACATAATTGACTTGACTCCTATTTTATGGTAAGCTTTAAACGAGTATAGTTGAAGGCGTCAATCTTTTTTATTGGCAGTTTGCCCCGTTTTTCGTGTCCTGTTGTCTCCGATAGCCCCACGTCCTCATAGCTTGGGAGGTAAAAATGAAGTTGCCCTACAAAATCTCAAAGCTAACTTTTAAAGCCCTGCTCATCTACAATATTGTCATCTTTGGGCTGTTAGCCATAGGCATGCCGGTGTTGGCTACCGCCAATTCCGGCCACCCCTGGCTGGATTTCTCGCGCAGCGCCACAGACAACAATTCACCCCAAAATGCTCACCCCCTGGCGCGGGGGGTCAATGTTAATCACCTCAACCCCGGCGAAGAGGACTGGTACACCTACAGCCGGGCTATCCTCGACGACCCGGCCCTGGATTGGATTTCTCTGGCCTTGCGGTATGAAAGTGAAGCCCAGCTCAACCCAGACCAGGCCAACTTCCAGGTTTTAACCCCAAAAACCGGGGACTCCCTGCCTCAACCCGACGCGCCGCTGGGCGCCGGGCTGCGCTCACCGGTGCAGACCGACCAGCAAAATCTCACC
>CAZDMM010001021.1:0-2673 GCA_964505845.1 uncultured Caldilineaceae bacterium | reverse complement strand
TCTCCCTTAAAAATAGTCCACAGATTACACAGATAGACACAGATGAAGATGATAAGATAAAAAATCTGTGCTTATCTGGGTGTATCTGTGGACCCTTGTTTTCACGCTTCGCATCGGTGTTGTTCCTTTGGGACTGTTCGACTCTTTAGTTTTAAAACAACACCGGCTGCGCGGGCCGATCCGGCGGCGTCAATCCCAAATGGGTGTAAGCCCGCCCGGTGGCGACCCGGCCCCGCGGCGTCCGGTCTAAAAAGCCCAGTTGCAGCAGATACGGCTCGACCACATCCATAATGGTGCTGCTCTCCTCGCTGATGCTGGCGGCAATGGTTTCCAGCCCCACCGGCCCGCCGCCAAATTTCTCGATGATGGAGTGCAGCACCTTCTTGTCCAGGTCATCCAGCCCCAGGGAGTCCACATTCATCAAGGCCAGCGCCTCCTGAGCGACCGCCTGGGTGATGACGCCGTTGGCCCGCACCTGGGCAAAATCGCGGGCGCGTTTGAGCAGGCGATTGGCGATACGGGCCGTGCCCCGCGAGCGAGTGGCAATCTCCCTGGCCCCCTCCGGCTCCAGCGGCACCTTCAAAATCGCCGCCGAGCGGGTCACAATCTGCTGCAACTCCTCGGTGTTATAAAACTCCAGCCGAAAAACCACCCCAAAGCGGTCTCGCAGGGGTGCGGCCAGCAAATCCAGCCGGGTGGTGGCCCCCAAAACCGTAAAGTGCGGCAGCTTGAGGCGGATGCTGCGGGCGCTCGGCCCCTTGCCGATGACGATATCGAGGGCGTAATCCTCCATAGCCGGGTAAAGCACCTCTTCCACCGCCCGGCCCAGGCGATGAATCTCGTCAATGAACAACACATCCCCCCGCCGCAGGTTGGTCAAAATGGCGGCCAGGTCGCCGGGCCGCTCGATGGCCGGGCCGGAGGTAATTTTGAGGTTGACCCCCATCTGGTGGGCGATGATGTTAGCCAACGTGGTTTTGCCCAAGCCAGGCGGGCCGTACAGCAGCACGTGGTCCAGGGCCTCGTCGCGCCGCTGGGCCGCCTCGATCAGAATTTGGATATTCTGCTTGACCGCCGCCTGGCCAAAATAGCTGTTCCAATCCAACGGGCGCAAGGTGGCATCCAGCTTAGTTTCGGCGGCTTGTAAATCGGGGGAAACAGATCGTTCGTCCATAGCTGCAAATTATACCCTCCCACCCCCACCCTGACAAAGCCGAAGTGACTTTAGGGTAAGGTCATATGGTCTTAGCGGGCAAATATTTTAATACCTTGCCCCCCAAACAGATTGCTATTTTCAATAGAACCATTATACTAACTATGGGACAATTTGGTTTTAAGGACAGAGACAAGGCCGATGCAAATTATCAAAGAAACAGCCACCGAATTAACCTACACGGACACTTACCAAGTGACCATAACCATACCCAAACCCCCTTCAGGGGCCGATTTACCGGCCGAGGATGGTATTCCTTTGGACTCAAATTGGCAACGCGCTCAAATTGACCTATTGATTGAACTGATTAGTTTATATTGGAGCCAGCGAACCGATTTTTACGTGGGCGGCAATATGTTTGTTTATTACAGTCCCAATCGTTTAAAAAACGAAGATGTGCGCGGTCCTGATTTTTTTGTGGTTAAAGAGGTTGACAAATTTAGAGTGCGCCGCTCCTGGGTGGTTTGGGAAGAACAAGGCCGTTACCCCGATATTATTATCGAGTTGGTGTCGCCCTCTACCCAAAAAGAAGACGAGGGCCGTAAGAAGCTATTGTATCAAAGTACCTTCCGCACCCCTGAATATTTTCTTTATTATCCTGACCGGCAGCAATTGGTGGGCTGGCGGCTGGTCGGGGGCATTTATCAACCCCTAACGGCCGATGAACGCGGCTGGATATGGAGCGAGCAATTGGCGCTTTGGTTGGGCACATGGCAGGGTTACAGTGATAACAGCGAGTATAACACCTGGCTGCGCTTTTATGACTCCGAGGGTCGCCTGATTCCCGATGGCCGCGAGTGGGCCGAAGCCGAAGCGCGCGCCCGGGCCGAAGCCGAGGCTCGTCTGGCCGCCCTGGAAGCCGAATTGGCCCGTTTGAAAAAGGGAACGGAAAAAGATTGACACAAACCCGGCTCTGTGCTAGATTTATCTGTACGGATGAGAGTGAGGATGCTTTCAGTCCCCAATCTCCAATCTCTAATTACCAAAAATCAAAGCGTTGATCGAGACGAGTAGGCCGCACGTGCCTCTGCGCCAGAGAGAGAAGGTTATAAGCTGGAAGCCTTCTCGCAGAAAAGCGGCTGAAAACCCCTTGAGAGTGAGCCTTGGAAAGCTGCCTGGCAAGTAAAAGGCTTCGGATGGCCCCGTTATAGGCTCTAAAGAGTAAAACGTAAAACGAAAAACGTAATGGTTGCAGAGAGAAATTAGCCTCTCAATAAATCCTTACGTTTTACGCTTCACGCTTTATTAGAATTGGGTGGAACCGCGTGGCAATCGAGTCCCTCGCCCCAAAGTGGGTGGGGGATTTTTGTTTGGCGACCGCCGACCGCGGACGGGAGACCGCCAAAACAGGGCAGTCTGCGGTCGGTCGGCGGCGGTCGTAGGTAGAAGGAGGTAACTATGGCAAATCAACATGACTACGTAAACTCTCAGCTTTACAAAATCCGGCACAGCCTGGCCCA
>CAZDMM010001020.1:0-2677 GCA_964505845.1 uncultured Caldilineaceae bacterium | reverse complement strand
AAGTTTGTGGGCACCGGCATCCATGCCCTGCAAGTGGCCGGCGCTTTCCCGTCAACCCCCATCCCTTACCTGCCCGCCGTTCCCTTCCTGGGTTTTTACCCCACCTGGGAAAGCACCATCCCCCAATTGCTGTTGTTGGCGGCGGCCATGGGCGCGTTCTTTTATCTCAAAGCCAGGGATCGTAAAGCTCAATTAGCGGCTTCTACAGCCACGGCATAGTAAAAAGGAAGGTTGGAAGGCTGGAGGATTGGAGTTTTCCACCTTCCAGCCCTCCAACCTTCCAGTATAGTACCCTCACTCCTTCTTGCCTAGCAGCCTAAATCAGCTAAAATTCAACGGTAGTAGTTGATACTGCCGCACTCAAAGCTTCGTCCCGCATGCGGCGGCGGAGCTTTTTTGTTCAAGGGTAAACCGTTATGACTCATGCAACCCCAACCCCCTGGAATCGCGCCTGGCTGTACTTTTATCGCAGCATGCTGTGGAAATGCCCGGTCTGCGGTCTCTCGCCCATCTTCCGCCCCATCAGCCAGGTGCGGAGTCTGGGCGATTGGTTTGAAACCCTGCCCGGCTGTCCTCACTGCAATTACGTGTATGACCGCGAACCCGGCTATTTTATGCTGGCCTTCTGGATGTTTGACTACACCGCCGCCGCCCTGTTTGGCATCGCCCTATACTTTACCCTGCGTCGCTATTTTGCCCTGTCCACCGGGTGGCTGCTGTTGTTGACACTGATCCCGGTCTCTATTTTTGCCATTTTGATCGCCCGCCACTCCAAAGCGGTTTACCTGGCCATGGATCATTATTTCTTCCGGCATGAGGAACAAGCCGAGTCATAGGGTGTGTTGCACTTCAGGCGAGAATTTTTCGACGAGATTAACAAAACCTATAGGGTACAAATGGGTTGGGTTTTATTTTTTACCTACTTAAGTTTATAATCAGGTCACCTGCTTATCACATTATCAAAAGGGGGAAGTTATGGAATATCGTCAGCTAGGGCCGGCCGGAGTCAGGGTATCGGTCATCGGGTTGGGCACCAATCGCTTTGGGACGGCCAAGCTGCCCCAGGCCGGCGTGGCCAGTGTAATTGACGCCGCTCAGGAGTTGGGCATCAACTTTATTGACACTTCCAACTCATATCAAGAGGGCCGCTCTGAGGAGGCTTTGGGATATGCGCTCAAAGGGCGGTGGGATCGCTTTGTTCTGGCCAGCAAATTTTTCTTTCCGGTGGGGCCAGGTACTAATGATAGGGGAACTTCCCGCTACCATCTTATGAACGCCGTTGAGGCCAGCCTGCGCCGCCTGCAGAGCGACCATATTGACCTCTATTACGTCCATCGCTGGGATAACACTACGCCCATCGAAGAAACGCTGCGCGGCCTGGATGACCTGATCCGGCAGGGCAAGGTGCGTTATGTCGGGGCCTCGGATTTTGCCTCATGGCAGTTGGCTTATGCCAACCTCCTGGCCGAAGTGCGCGGCTGGACGCCCTTTGTCGTGATCCAATCGGAATATAACATGCTGTCGCGGGGGGTAGAGCGAGAGGTGCTGCCCTACTGCCGCGCCCACAACGTCGGTTTTATCCCTTACTTTCCGCTGGCCGGCGGTTTTTTAACCGGCAAATACCGGCGGGGACAGCCGGCCCCGGCCGGGTCGCGGGGCGAAAGCAGCGGCTACGTTCAGGCTTATATGACCGATGCCACCTATGACAGGATAGAGCAGCTTACCGCCTGGGCGCAGGCGCGCGGCCGGGGCTTGAATGAACTGGCCCAGGTATGGCTGCTGGCCCAACCCCAGGTCTGCTCGGTCATCACCGGGGCGACTACCCTGGAACAGGTTTTGAGCAACGTCAAAGCCGCCGATTGGGCGCTGACCGCCGACGAACTGGCCGAGGTCAACGCGATTTTGGGGTAAGGTCATCAGAAGTTAAACCACAGATTTCACCGATAAAAATTCCGTGCAATTTGTGAAATCTGTGGTTAAAAATCTCATCATTGCGGTTGTGCCGCAAGTTTGTGAAAACTCTTTTGAAATCCTGGACTCGTCTCGACTGGCTCGTCGTCCTCAGCTTCGCCGGGTTGGTGGCGCTCTTTTACTGGCGTATCCTCACCCCCAACCCGGCCGACCGCCAATCCTTTCCCCCTGGCGATTTTTACCTGCAATTTTGGGCCTTCAGCACCTTTGAAGTGCGAGAACTCAGCGCCGGGCGGCTGCCCCTGTGGAATCCCTACGCTTTTGCCGGCTCCCCTTTCTGGGCCGACGTGCAGGCCGCCGTTTTTTATCCCTTCAGTTTGCTGACCCTGTTCCTCTCTGCGCCCTGGGGGTTTTCTCCCTTTGCCCTGGCGCTGGAGGCTTTGGCGCACTTTTGGCTGGCCGCCCTGTTTATGTATCTCTTTGTGCGCCGGCTCACCCACCGTCGCTCCGCCGCCGTTATTGCCGCTCTGACCTTTACCTTCAGCGGCTACCTCACCGGCTACCCCAGCCAGCAGCTCGCCGTGCTGGAAGCCGATGTGTGGCTGCCGTTGATTCTCTTTTTTCTCCACCAAGCGAATCAGCGAGTCAGCGAATGGCGAATGGCGAATGGCGAAGCTAACAGCAAATTATCCTTCATCCTTCATCCCGCTTTGCGCGCCTCCGCGTCATCCTTGATCCCTTTGCTTCTCGCCGGCGTTGCCTGGGG
>CAZDMM010001019.1:0-2678 GCA_964505845.1 uncultured Caldilineaceae bacterium | reverse complement strand
GCGAGCGAGAAAATGAGATTTGGAGAGCAACCACCATGAGCGCCTCATCTCTGCCCACGACTGTCACCGACTTTGTGACCGCTAAACTGGCTGAACTCCCCGCTGCGGCCCGGTTAGTTGTGGTGTTTGATCCCTATGCCGATTTGGTCCTGGCTGAAACGTTCGAGGTCGAAGCGACCAACCGTACCTGGCGAGTGCTGCGTTACGACGGAAATGATCTGGCCTTTCGCCAGCGGCAAGGCCGGCAACCTGGCCAGAGCGATTTAATTTGGGTCACCGCGCCCCCTGGGGCCAGGCGTGATGCTGCAACCCGTCTTGAGCTACGCAGCATGGTAGACGTTTGGCGGCGGGCCGAGGCCTTCATTGACGCCAGTCTGCCCGGTGTTTTACGCCAGTTAGCTCCTGAGACCACCTGGCCTGAGCCGCCCATTTGGGAACAGGCCCACCTGCTCAGCCAAAATCTACCGGCGGTAATTACCGGTTGGCGCGACCTCCGTCGCCGCCTGGAGCAGCCCGCCTCGCTCGATACCCATACCATTCGCGCCCTGGCCCTGCATTGTTTACAGCCAACCCTGTCGCCTGACCGGTTCATGTTTCGCCTGGATACGCCCACTCGCGTCCTGGAAACCTACCTCGACCTGATCTGGAGCATGGATTGGCGGCCTAACGGCTTGAGTTTACTGCAACAGCAGGCTCGAGAGGCGCCCAAACTGACGCTGGGCGCCGATATTGAAGCCTGGCTCAACCTGCCCATCTCGACGATCGCTCTTTATCTTTATCTGCGACGCTGGCTAGGCCGGTTTCATTTGCCCAACATTGCCAACCAACTTCGAGGGTTGGGCCTGTTCGACGTTGATACCGTCGCTTTGGAGACCCAGGTTGGCCACGTTTTGCGGCGATGGGAGCGTGACGTAGCTTGGCGCAATAGGGTTATTGCTCAAGCCGAAGAGACTTTAACGCTAGACGATGTTCAGCGGGGTATCAGTCTGCTGGGTCTAAACACCCCTGAAGAAGTGCTGGCAGCCTTAGCCAGTGCCGATACCCCGTTGACTATTTACGCTCTGCAAATTGAGTTTTGCCAGCAGGCGTTAGCCACCCAGACCGGAGTTGAGGCTTTAGCCGGAAAATATCCGCCTAAAGGCTCGACTCCGGCATTTTTGGGCTGGAGCGAGCACCGCCCCAGTATAATCGGCAATCTACCCGGTACTGTTTTTGCTGCGAAGGCTTCGAACCTGGCCATGCTCCTGGATGAGATTGCTTTTATTGAGAGCCACCTGTCATTCTCTCCTCCAGCCCAGGCCGATATCGCCAAGTTGCTCGACTGGTATATTGACAGCAAGCTCTTCGATTTAGAGTATGCTCACGCCCGGGCCGGTCGCCAATTGATCTACCTGACCGATGAAAAGTTCCAGCCTGCTCTGCAGAGCTACCTGGCTCAACAGAAACAGAGGCTCAGAACTTTTTTGGATGAGCTAGACCATGTCTTGGCGGATTTGATTACTGCCAATTGGGGCAAGTATCTGAGCCATCCTCGCTTGTCAATCAACGTATTGTGGGACTTCGTCAAAAAGCCTCGTCTCTCATTCACGACTCAGAACCGGCTGTGGATCGTAGTTTTTGACGGAATGCGCTGGGATACTTGGGCCAACCATGTTAAACCGCGACTTCTGGAAACCTTTGAACTGGTCAAGCCAGAAAAACCCTATCTGAGCTTGCTCCCCTCTTGGACGATGGTCGCTCGCACCGGGCTGCTAGCCGGTAAACCGCCGGAAGGCTGGCGTGACGAGCGCCACAACATCAGCCGGGATCAGGCTCACTTGGCGGCCAAACTATTCGACATCCCACCGCGAGAGCAGAGCCGCCAGCTCCAATTTTTCTCCAACATGGAATCGGACCGAAAGTATAACCAGCTCCAGGCTGAGGATCGCTATCGCTTCAACGTGCTCATCTTCAATATCTCCGACGACAATCTGCATAGTCAGAACAGCCATCTGGCCGAATTGAACAAGGCGGTCAATACCCAGTTGGACGATATTCTGCAAAATCTTAAAAATCTAGTTGAACCGGAAGACACCCTGGTTATCACCAGCGATCACGGTTTCGTCGAACTTGAGCCAAATGATGCGCTGGTAATTCGAGATGACCAGCGTTGGGCCCGCTTTCAGGCCGGCGAAGCGCACCCGGTCCGTTATCGCTATTTGACTACTCATGACGCGCCGTTTGATCCGGCGCATATGGTTCAGGTCAGCTACCGTGGTGTACCTGACCAGTACACAGTCGCCGTTGGCCGGCGCTGGTTCAAGCGGGCCGATAGCCGGGGCCGGGATGATCGCTATGCCCACGGTGGTTTGAGTTTGGCCGAGATGGTTGTGCCGGGAGCGGTGTTGAAACTCATTACCCAGCGCAAAGTGCAGCCAACCGTGTCGGTCCAGCCAACCACGCTCGAGATGCGCGAAAAAGAAACGGCAGAGTTGACCATCATGGTTGCCAACAAAGGCAATGTGTCGTTGACCGGCCAACTGATGGTCCAAGCCAACACCGTGAACGAGCCAGATTACTATTCGATCACCCTCTCACCGGGAGAGGAGCACCAAGTTATTTATCCTGTCACAGCTTTTTACCAAATCCGAAGTGACAAAACGGTTGTCTCTACCCAGCGAGTCAGCATCACCTTTAAT
>CAZDMM010001018.1:0-2680 GCA_964505845.1 uncultured Caldilineaceae bacterium | reverse complement strand
CAGGCTGAGGGTGAAGGGGAAAATCCAGCGGAAGGGGGAGTGGAGTTGGTTCCAGCCGGGCAGGCCGTAAAACAGCAGAGCGTACAGCGGTGTGCCAAAAGCGAAGAGGAGGGAGAGAAGGGACAGGAGAGAGAAGATAATAGTGGAAGGTTGGAAGGTTGCGCCGCTTTGCGTGCCTTCGGCAAGGTTGGAAGGTTGAAAATTATTCCAGCCTGCCATTCTTCCAGCCTTCCAGATTTGTACGACGGTTTGAATGATGGCGAGTGCCGCCAAGACCAGCGGCAGAATGCCCACATATGCCCCGGCTTCGACGGCGGTTTTGGTATCCCAACCGGTACAATTGGGGCACAGGGGGTTGATATTGCCCTGGGCGTTGAGTCCCAGGGGCTGCCACTGCCAGGTCACTACATCAAAATAGCCGTGATGGGCCGGGCTGCCAAAAAAATCGGGGATGGCAAAGCTGATGAGACGGCGCAGGGGCAAAGCCCAGCCCCGCACCTGCTCCAGGCTTACGGAGCTATCGCGGAAATTCTGGCTGACCACCTCGTACATCGGCCCAAGCTGCACTGCGCCTAGGCCGATGCCCAAGATGACCAGCACCAGCAGCCAGGCGGCCAATCGTAAGGCAAAACGTGGGGTGGCCTGCTGCCGCCATAGGATGAGCAGCCGGCACAAGGCATAAAAACCGCTGACCAGGAGGGTGTAATAGGTAATTTCAACATGCCCGGCCAGGGTTTGCACACCCAAAACCAGCGCGCCGGCGGCCACATAGGGTATCGGTGAGTAACCGGTCAGCCCTTTTTCTTCCTGTTTGCGGATGATGATCTCGATGAAGGCCAGAATGAGGGGCAGCCAGACCGCCCCGGCGATGATCATGGTAAAAACCACGCTGACCACCAAAAAGCCGCTCAGGGCATAGGTCAGCCCGCCGATGAGCGCGCCCCAGCGAGTTACCCGCAGGACGCGCAAAAAGGTGTACATGCTCAACCCGGCCAGCCACAGTTGGCTCACGGTGAACCAACCGTAAGCTTTACTCAGGGGCAGAAGATAAAAGAGAAGGCTAAAAGGATAAAAAGCAGAGTGCTGGCCGTTAGCCAGAAAAGGCTGCCCGGAGAGGATGTAGGGATTCCACAGGGGTAGTTGGCCCGCCGCCAGCGACTCGCGGATGAATTTTTTCCAAACATAATTTTCCAGGATTAAATCGGACAGGAGTTGGTTTTGGGGTAGGCCGACTCCCAGGCTTTCTCGATAAGAGGCCCAGGGTTCAAAGGCGAAAAGGTTGTCGGCGGGCAGGAGAGTTTTTGGCCCCAGGGTGACAGGCCAAAAGAGGAGCAGCGGCAAGAGCAGCAGCACCAGGCCAGCCAAAATGTCTTGCCGGGTAATAGCTCTAACCAAGCCATCACTCCTATGAAGTTTTGGCGGACTGGGAGATAGTGATCGGCTGCACGTTATGGTGTCGCCAGCGAATTTCGAAGACTCGCAGCGCAGCCTCAATCTTAACCGGCACGGTCATTTTGCTCCGCCCGATGCGCCGGTCTTCAAAATAGATGGGGATTTCTAACACTCGGAAATTTAACTTTTCTGACACGTAGGCCATCTCAACCTGAAAAACGTAGCCGTTAGAGGTAATCCGCTCCAGGCCGATGCGCTGCAAGGCGCTGCGCCGCCAGCATTTAAAGCCGGCGGTGGCATCTTTGGTGTGGACTCCCAAAATGAGCCGGGTCCAAATAACATTGGCCCACCAACTGAGCAGCCAGCGCCACCAACTCCAGCGCTGATCTAACTCACCGCCTCGAATATAGCGCGAGCCAACCACCACATCGTAGTCTCTAATTTTTTCCAGCATGGAGGGCAAATAAGAGGGCGAATGGGAGAAATCGGCATCCATTTGGATGACGTAATCGGCGCCGTGCTCTAAAGCCCAGGTAAAGCCGGTTACATAAGCCGTACCCAGGCCCAGCTTGCCAGAACGATGGATGACGTAGAAGCGGCCAGGGTACTGCTGCGCTAACCGGTCGGCAATCTGGCCGGTGCCGTCGGGTGAGCCGTCATCCACGATTAAAATCTGTAAATCTTCGATGCCTTGATTGAACAGCGCCTCGGTAATGGCGGGCAAATTTTCGGCTTCGTTGTAGGTGGGAATTACGACGATAGTTGTCATGGGAAAAACCGATTATACTATGCGCTGAGTTAAAGGTCAATTACCATTGCAAACGAGGAGGCCGGCGGGGCTGCCTGGATAATAGGGAAAAGGTTTGGGTCAAAGTCGCCTTGCCAGTTAGGCCCCAGGCGCACTAATTCTTGTCGAATCGCTTCAGCATCAGCCAGGAGTTGGGCAATGTTGATGCCCATGCAACTGGGCGCAAAGCGTCCAATTTTGGGCACGCCTCGTTCCAGTACTTTCATAGCGCCGCGCCAGTTCTTGTTTTTTACATGGTAACAGGCCACCCCAATCTGTAGTATACCCTGATACATAATCCGCACCGGGTCTGGCTCTTCATTCCAGGCCGCTTCGATGATCTCGTGACATTCAAAATAGTCGCCCTGGTTGAACAACTTGATTCCTGTCCAGAGCAGGGGTGGGGGCGTCTGCTGGCAGCGGCTTTTATTAATGACCCATTTGTGTTTTTCAACCAGGTGGGGCAACTGGCCGGCGATGGCGCCGCGCCCCACCACCACA
>CAZDMM010001017.1:0-2689 GCA_964505845.1 uncultured Caldilineaceae bacterium | reverse complement strand
TGGGCGGCGGCGTGGTGGTGATGGGGTTGTTGATCCTGGCCACCGTCTGAACACGTCTCGGCTATCCCCTACGGGATGTGAAGCGCTATAGCTTATTACCAATTCACAAATACAAAACTACAGACTACTCGACTTGGATCTTGATCATGAACAACCATCAACTTCTCACTCGTCCCCACCGACTGCTCCTGGCTCGCTTCTTTTCGCGAGGTCTTATCGCCGCCGTGGTGGTCACTTTCATCGTCGGCGCGGCGCTGACCCGGTTGGAGCGAGATAATTACCTACGCCACGCCACCAACGCTGCCCACGAGCGGGTGGCGCGCCTCGCCACCCACATCGGCCACCAACTCGAGAACCCCACCGCCACGGCCCATCAGGATGGAGCTCCCCCGGAAGAGCTAACGCCGGTTCAACAGTTGGTTATCCAGGAGACCAAAAACAGTGGCTTGCTCCGACTGGACGTGGTCAACAGCGCCGGTGTCATCATTGGGTCAAGCGACCCGGCCGCCCTGCGCCAGAAATCGGACGTGCCAGAGGTGACCGAAGCGCGCGCCTCAGATCAAATCATTAGCCGCGTAGAGGGGTCAGGCCGGACCTCCTTTCTGCGCTTCGCTGCTCCGCTTCATTTGGGGGCTGAAACCAATATCGTCCTGGTGGACGAGCCGTTGAACGAGCTAGAGGCCCTGACCCGCGACAGCCGCAACACGGTCACCCTGAGCCTAACCATTGGTTTCGCCTTGACCTTTGCCGTACTAGGGTTTGTCGTGCGCCGGGCCGGGCTGGAGCTTGAGCGCCATCAAGATGAAGAAGAACGGGTCAAGGACCTCCTGGGGCGCTACGTCTCGCATCAAGTGGCGCAGCAGATTTTGGCGCATGGCGGGTTGGCCGTCTGCGGTGAGCGGCGCGAGATCACGGTTCTCTTTGCCGATATTCGGGGCTTTACCACTTTTTCGGAAAAGTTGCCGCCTGAACGGGTGGTTGCGCTGCTCAATGACTATCTGACCGCCATGACCGACGTGGTTTTCAAATATGACGGCACCGTGGACAAATTCCTGGGCGATGGCTTGATGACGATTTTCGGAGCGCCGCTCAGTCACCGGGATGAGGTCTGCCGGGCAGTGGCTTGCGCCCAGGAGATGCAGGCGGTCTTCAACCAGCTACGCCTGAAGTGGCGGTCTGAAGGTTTACCTGATCTCGGCCTCGGCATTGGCCTCAATACCGGCGAGGCCGTTGTGGGCAGTATCGGCTCAGTCCGGCGGCTTGACTACACCGCCATCGGTGATGTGGTCAACACTGCCCAGCGTTTGCAAAGCATCGCTGCCGGCGGACAGATTCTTCTCAGTGCGGCGACCCGCGCTTGTCTGAACGGTGTGGCAGTTGAATCGCTGGGGCCAAAGCAAGTCAAGGGCAAGCGTGAGGCGATTGAGGTCTTCAGTTTAGCGGCGGGATAGCCACTCCGATCAGCATGTTTGTAATCTGTGGCAGTGTGTTTGGGTCATGTTATCCGACCGTGTTTGGACGCGAATTCACCGGGCCGACGAGTTGCTCTACTCGATGCGCTCGCTTTAGCCAGTCACCTCGCCAGGTGATGAACTGATCCAGCCGCGTTCGCCCTGCCTCGTCGCCGGTTAACCGGTAAAAGGTCATATCGCACGCGCAAAGGCGCTGGATTAGCCCTAATTGGTCCAGGTTCCCCAAAGCGGTGGTAACTTCATCCTCAGCGTGTCCCACGTGCCCGGCCAGCTCAGTGGCCATCATCGCCATCCGGGGGTGGTTCCACAAATGAACCAGCAGGTCGCGCTCGACCGGCGCATTGAGCAGGGTAGCCGCCAGCGCGGCCACGTCGAACGGCAAATCGCGCAGTAAATCTTCGGCGGGTGTTTCCTGCTGCTCCAGGAGACGTAGGCCTTCATCTAATTGCGCTCGGCGCGGCGGCCCCGAAAAGCAGGCCACTAAGGCCAAACCTTGCTGACGCAAAAAATAGACGACTGGGCCGCTCGGTAGATTTAGGTGATGCAGCCCACCCTCCTGGGTTGTACCTCGGAATGAAGCCAGAAGAGGTTGCAGCACTGTCTTTTCCAGTCGAAAATCTCCCTGCTGGTGAATCGGCAGACCGCGCTCGTCGTAGATCGTTAGCGACAGCAGTTCCGAGGGGCGGCGCAGGCGCAGGATGACGAAGATGGCAGCGAGGATGGGTAGGGCATACCATGAATGACCCATGTAGGTAATAAATCCAGTGAGGGTCAGAGGGTGTGTCTCGACATACCAGAACAGTGAATCAAGGAGCCAGCCGGTCAGGGCTAGAATGGCAATCGCTGTCCAGGTATTCACCTGGCGCAGATAGTTTGTAATGCGCTTCATCCTCGTCCTCCAACGCCTGACTCACCCGGCCCCTAAAATTGCGCGCCTGGCAAGTTTCTATATAATAAATCTTACATTTTGTCAGATGAAAATCGACTTAACTTTATGAGGATGAGTGAGGAGGCAAATCAATGAAAAGATTATTTAGTGGGTTGATGTTAGCGATGCTGCTGTCCCTGGGCATAGTTTCGACTACTTTAGCCGAGCAAGGTACGTCGACCATGAAGGGGTGTCCTAAACCTTTTGGCGAGCCGATTCTTGCTCATTCTCACGATCACGAGGGGCATATTGGCACAGACGCAGATCAAAACGGGGATGGGTACATCTG
>CAZDMM010001016.1:0-2691 GCA_964505845.1 uncultured Caldilineaceae bacterium | reverse complement strand
GAGCGAGCGTAAACGCGGCGGGGGGGGCAGGGCAGGCTGGGGCTTGCGGGTATCTGAGATATGGATGGGCTGCGGCCTGGCAATTAAGGTTTGGGCTAATTGGGCCAGGTAATCCAAATCTGAGGCAGCCGGGCTTGACTCGCGCTGGCCATCCCTGGTCCACAAAACCAGGGTTTCGGCTGCATCGGTTTTTTCTACCAAAAACAAACAGCAGCCGCTGCAATCAAGGGCGCGCCGGATCATGGTGATGGTGGCCTCGATGGCCCGGTTGGGGTCTACCACCTTGGTTATCTGGTCGGCCAGGGTGTAAAGGGTTGACACTTCGGCCAGCCGCCGGTTTGTTTCTTCAAACAGGCGGGCATTTTGCAGGGCTATAGCGGCGTGATTGGCAAAAGCTGAGAGCAAAACTTCATCTTCGGGGATGAACTCGTCGCCTCCGGCTTTGTTGACCGCTTGCAGCACGCCCATGGCCTCTGCTTTAACCATGAGGGGAACCGTGATTAAGTTTCTAACAAGCTTTGAGCCAGGAAAACTGTTCAAAAATCGCTCATCCCGGCTGACATCATTAATAGTGAGGGGCTGCTGTTTGGCTAAAGTCCAGCCAACGGTTCCCTGTTCAAAATCAAAATGAGGGACTACGGGAACGGTATAGCCGGTGCGGCCATAGGAGGTTACGGCCCTCACCTGCTGCCGGTCATAATCTGCCAGGTATAACACCGTCTGTTCTGCTTTTAATAAGTCGCCTGCTCGTTGGACAATGGTATCGAGAATTTCTTGCATGTCCAGGGTGCTGATCACCCGGCTGGCTTCGAGTAGCCCGCTCAAGCGTTCAATATGTTGCTGCGTTTGGCCAAACAGGCGGTTATTTTCAATTGCAATAGCAACCGAGGAGGCGATAAATTCAAGGGTAACTTCATCATCACGGCTAAAGGGTAACCCATCGAGCCGGTTGATGGCTTCGATCACGCCCAGGATTTTGCCATGGATCTGGACGGGCACGGCCAGCAGCGAGCGGGTTTTAAAGTCGAGGGTGGCATCTATCTCGCTAAAGTGGCGGGCGTCGGTTTCTACCTGGTCTACCTTGATGGTTTGCCCTGTTTCAACCACAGACCAGGCAATACCCTGGCCCGGCCTGAGGCTAAATGATTTAACCCCTTCGCCCACTGCGCCCAGGGCTGCCACAAACCGCAGCTCATCTTTTTCTAGCAGCATCAGAGAGACGCCCTCAACCTGGAATAAGGCGCTGACCCGGGCTAAAATTTGGGGCAGCATGGCCTGCAAATCATGGAAGCCGGCAATAACCGCCCCAATCTGGTTAAAGACGGCCAGCTCTGCCATGCGGCGATCCCGCTCTTCAAACAGCCGGATGTTTTGAAGGGCAACCGCTAATTGGTCGGCTACAGCTTGCAGCAGGGCCAGGTCATCCGGGCCAAATTGGCCGGGCCGGTTGCTTTGAACATCCAAAATCCCCAGCATTTGCCCGGCCAGGCTGAGGGGAATGGCAATTTCGGAGCAGGGGGTAATGGGCATAAATGGCAAAGGGTGATAATGACTCCGTGAGACGTCATTGATGAGCAGGGTTTCGGCGGTGAGAATGGCCTGGCCAATAACGGTATGTGAGTCGATGGTTAAATTCAAAACATCCGCAGCCAGGGTTGTGGCAGGTGAGGCCGCTTTGAGAGCCAGGCTGGTTTCATCAGGGTTTAACAGATAGATTGAGGCAAATGGGTATTCAAACTCAGCGGTTAAATTCTGCACCGTGTCATTGAGTAAGGTGTCCAGGTCTAAGATAGCCGTAGTATGTTTGCTCAGGGTTAGCAGTGTTTTGAACTGTTTGTTTTTTGCCGGTGGGGGCGTTTGCGCCAGCCCCAAAGCGGTGGTGATGCTTTCTGGTAAAAGGCGGGCAAAGCCCAGGTAGGCGGCTTCTGAATCGGCGGGGTAAAGCATTATTTCGAGGGGCGCTCCCTGTGATAACATGAAAACCGCCGAGGGGATGTGGGCAATGCGGGCCAGGGCCAGATCAGCCAGGAGTGAATGGAGTTTTTCTTGAGATTCTGGGGTAAAAAGAAGAGACAGCGGTTTGTGTGCTAACTCTTGAGGCTGAATAGCACAAATTTCAGCGATAGCGGTAGTGGGAGCTAAAAATTTAAACTGACTATCTAAAAGAAACTGCCGCCAGCCTGATTGAGCAAAAAATGGAGCAACGTCCTGCGTAACAACAGCCTGGGACATAACCATTTATCCATTGCGTTCTGCTACAAGCCAACTCCAATAACTCCATGTAATCACCAACCCAATCGTCACCCCAATCGTTACGGGTAAGTAATAGCCAATTAAGAGAAACCAGGGGGAGTTTAGCCAGTTTTGAATTCCGGTAGGGGTTAGGCCGGCGGCCAGCACCAAGAGCTGCACCAGCCAGCCAACGGCCAGAAAACCAAGCGCTACATAATAATAACGGTAGCGTGGGCGCATTCTTACCACAGAGCCAAACCGTTCAGAGAGTTTAGCCAGGATATAAAGGATTACCAGAATGGATAAGGTTCCCAACGCCCCCAACAATGAGCTTAATGCAATCACGAACGCCCCCCTATCATGAGTCTTAACAAAAAAAGACCAAAGCCTCCTACCACCAGGCCGCCTAAAAAGCGGCTAAGGTCGCCCCACAAATCACCCACTACTGCCGGGGTAATA
>CAZDMM010001015.1:0-2693 GCA_964505845.1 uncultured Caldilineaceae bacterium | reverse complement strand
GCCCTTCAACTGATACGGAGCCAGTTCAGTAAGAAAAGGAGATTGGAGATTGGTACCAAACTAATTTCCAATCTCATCCACCAAAGGAGCAATTATGAGCAAAAAATCTCGACCCGTGCAGCAGCCAAAATCAGCCGGCCAAGCGCCCTGGTTAGGGCTGGTAGCCGGAGCGGCGGTCCTATTAATTGTAGCCGGTCTGGCCTTCTGGTGGAGTTCGGCCAGCCCCAGCCCGGCCGCCTCTCCCGCCCAAACAGGCAGCAACGGGCCTCGCCTGGCGGTTGATCGAGCAGAGGTAGATGAAGGCAAGGTCAAACTTGATACGCCGATACGTACCACTTTCCGCCTGAGCAACGCCGGCAACCAACCTTTACAAATCCTGGGCGAGCCGCAAGTAGAGCTTGTTGAGGGGTGCTGACCGCCCCGCGCCGTCGTCAGTTCGACGACCGTTAATCCTGGCGAGGAAGTGCTGTTAACGATGGATTATATGATGCATGCCGGTATGGACGGCCCCCACGAGTTCCATGTGCGCCTGCGCACCAATGACCCGGTTGAGCCGGAAAAAATCCTGGTGGCCAAATCGAACTGGGTTCCGTGATAATCTTTACAAAATCTTTATCAATCCTTTAATCTGGCTTTAAAAAGGCGGGTTATACTGGCCCTCGTTAAGCTTTTAAGAAATTCAAGTATCCATTTTGTGGAAATAGCAGGAGCAGTAATGGTGGTAAAACAACTGGTGGGGATCATTATTTTGGTGACGGCCGGTATACTGGGAGCAGGGTGCAGCCCCTCACCTGGTCCGGCTCCGGCCGCTCAGGCCGAGGAGTCGCACCAGGCAAGCAGCCAGATGGAACACGGCATGGAAAGCGACAGCAGCCATGGCATGGAGCACGACGACAGTGATGGGCATGCCGGGGGTACAACTCACATCCACGCTACGCCGCCGGAAAGCTACGCCCGGCTCACTAACCCATTGGCCGGCCAGGCTGAGGCGGTGACCGGCGGCAAAACCATCTTTGAGACGCAGTGCGCTAGCTGTCATGGCTTGCAAGGTCGCGGTGATGGCCTGGCAGCCGCCAGTTTGAACCCCAAACCGGCCAACCTGGCCGATAAAAAGATGCTGGACAGCCTCTCGGATGGGTATCTGTTTTGGCGGGTCAGTGAAGGGGGCATGGCCGCCCCGTTCAACTCGGCCATGCCGGCCTGGAAAGCGACCATGTCAGAAGAGCAACGCTGGCAGGTTATCAGCTATTTGCGGACCTTGGGCCAGTAGTTTACTTCTATTAAAATAGTGAATGGTGAGATTATGGAGGGTATAATCATGAAACTTTTAGCGGTGGTATTGGCTTTTGTTACGCTAAGTCTGATGGTGGTTAATCCGGCTCTGGCCCACAACGGAGAGGATTGTTCGCACGATGCGGCGACAATATCGGCTTTGCGTGACTGTGTTCAACATGCTGTAGATATGGCGCACATAGACAATCCTGGTATAGCCAACAGCCTATTTGCTAAACTCGATGCGGCCCAGGCAGCGGTTGACCGCAGCCAACCTTCAGCAGCAGTCAACCAACTTAAAGCATTTGTCAAAGAAGTAAAGGCGCAAGCCGGGAAGCATATTGCTGCGGAGCATGCCGAACATTTGCAGCAACACGCCGGTTTGGTCATCCAGGCTTTGGGCGGGTAAGGCCAGGTTTACCAACCCACGGCGCGATCAAGCTTTTACAAAGGAGTCGGCTGGTAGCTGGGGTCTACTGGAAGGCTTTCTTTTTCCTGGTTGTTCTTCGTTGTCAAAAGATGCCACCCCCCACAAGACGGGCAGTTCCACCAGGTTACCTGCCACTCGGCTATGGTAAATTTTTTGGAGGCATACTCTAATACCTGCACCCCACTGAGGGGACAATGGGTGCTTCCGGTTGCATTCTGTCTGCTGTGTCCTGGTTCCATTATTTTGACATCCTTTATCATTTGCTCGGGGCGCCCCGGTCATCGGTTAAAAGCTCAATTACCGTTTTTGCTGTTTCCAGAGCCGCCGCCGTGTCCCCCCTGGCTGCCGCCCCCTTGACCGCCATGACTGCCGGCCCCTTGATTGCCCGCGCTGCCCCCCACCGCATTGCCGCCGCCGCCGGGAAGATTGCCGGGTAAAATCCCCCCATCGTTTTGATCATTCCCGCCAGCTACCCCGGTGCTGTTGCCGGGGTTATCCTCGTCATAACCATCAGGGTCGTTGCCGTGCCCTTTATCGTGGTCTCCCGTCGGCTGAGGCTCATCTGGGGAATCGCCCTCGCCGGGATTCTCGTCGCCGCCAGGGGTACCGGCCCCAGGAGTTGCTGCCACCGTTGGGGTTGGGGTAGCGGTGAACGGGGGCATGGTATCGCCCAGCGAGGTAGTAGCGCCGGGCAGCGTATCTCCCAGCGAAGAAGTCGCCGCCGGCCTGGTGGCCGTGGCGGTAGCAGGAGATTGCGTTGGGCTGGGGGTAGCGGAGGCGGTCGGGAGGATGGCCTTAGGCTGGTTGGGCTGGGGTGAGGGGCTAAAGGTTGGCCCAGGTTGGGCCGGGTTAGACAAATTAAAGAGGGCGCCGGTCCAAATGCTCAGGACAACCAAACTTAGACCGGCGCCTAGTACTGCAACAGTAGTTCCGATCAGCAGCAACATTTTGGGCAAACCCCAAACTGCGACCGGCGCACCGCCTCCCGTTG
>CAZDMM010001014.1:0-2694 GCA_964505845.1 uncultured Caldilineaceae bacterium | reverse complement strand
GGGTATCAAAGATTACCAAAAATCCCTGGCCGATGTCATCATCCGCAAAGCCAAAGCTACCGACTGCCTGATTTCTGCACGTAAAAACCTGGATTTGCTGCCCAGCAGCATTGCCTTATTCAAAGCGCAGCAGCGCATGGTATTAGAGATGGCCCGCGAAGAGATTTTTTCGGAGCTGCTGGGAGACCTTAACGGCTATGAGTACCAACTGCTCGACTGCGCCCCTTCGGTGTCGCTGCTCACCGTCAATGCAATGGCCTATGTAGATGAGGTCTTCATTCCGGTTTCAATGGAAATGCTGGCCATGGCCGGGGCGCACCAGTTTATTGAGTATCTAAAAAATATTAGCCGTACCCTGGGTAAAGGGGCCTCTATCCGCCTGATTATCCCTACCTTTTATGATCCACGCCGCCGGGCCAGCGCCCGGATTTTAGCAGCCTTGCAGCAAGATTTTGGAGAGCGGGTGACCAAACCCATTTTTGTGGACACCAAACTCTCCGAAGCACCCGGAGCGGGCAGAACCATTTTTGAGTACGCCCCGCGCAGCCGGGGGGCGGTTGATTACGCCCGGCTCACCGAACTTGTCGCGCAAATGCCCCCACTCAATGGGCATAAAAGTGAATAATTCCGGCCGGGTACACCGGAGCCAACAGGAGGGAAGTCATGACCCAGATCATCTCAGTTGCCAACCAAAAGGGTGGGGTTGGTAAAACCACCACGGTCATCAATTTGGGGGTCGCTCTGGCCCACCTAAAAAAGAAAACGCTGGTAGTTGATCTGGACCCCCAGGCTTCGCTGACCGCCGGTTTGGGCTTTAAGGCCAATGGCGACCAGCCGACCGTTTACGACTTGCTGATGAATTCCGAAGAAATGCACGTTAGCCAGGTGGTTCATCCGGTGCAAACCTATTTAGACCTGATCCCCGCTACCACCGAGCTAGCCAATGCCGAAATTGAATTGATCCCTGAACTCCGGCGAGAGCTGGTGCTGCGCCGGGTGCTGCAGCCGCTTAAAGGCTGGTACGATTTTATCCTGATTGACTGCCCGCCCAGCCTGGGACTGCTCACCATTAATTCTCTGTGCGCCAGCGAAGGCGTCATTGTGCCCTTGCAGTGCGAGTATTTTGCCATGCGGGTGCTGCGCCAGCTCCTGGAGAGCATCGCCGAAACCAAAGATCGCCTCAACCCCCAACTGGAACTGACCGGCATTTTAGCCACCATGTACTCTACGGGAACCGTACACTCCCGCGAAGTTCTGGACGAAATTAAAGATGCTTTTGGCGACAAGGTTTTTGACGCCGTGATCCACAAGAGCATTCGCTTTGCCGAAGCCAGCGTGGCCAGTCGGGCCATCACCGAGTACGCCAGCAATCACAAAGGCGCCAAAGCCTATCAAAAATTGGCCAAAAAACTGATCGGCCAGGATAACGATGAGGCCGATTAAAAGCGTGTTTCTTAAAGAGGTTGAACATGACAGTACACCCCTCGCTCCCCGCTAACGCTTCCTTTGTAAAAGACTCCCTGCGCAAGATACCCGACCCCTGCGTGGTGGTTATTTTTGGCGCATCCGGCGACTTGACCCACCGTAAGTTGATGCCGGCCCTCTTTAGCCTGGCCTGTGAAGGTTTGTTGCCGGAGCATTTTGCCGTGATTGGGGTGGCCCGCACCGAGATGGATCACGACGGCTTCCGCCAAAAGGTCAAAGAGGGAATCCAAAACTTCTCTCGCCTCAAACCCGACGAGTGCGCCTCCTGGCCTGGGTTTGCGGCCAACATTTACTACCACCGCGCCAATTATGATGAGCCGGCCGGGTATGAAGCCCTGAGTAAATTGTTGGGCGAGATAGACGCCCAGCGCAACGTGGCCTGCAACTGCCTGTTTTACCTGTCCACCCCACCCCAGCTTTACCCGGTCATCGTAGAACAGTTGGGCAAGGCCGGCCTGGCCCAGCAAATAGGCCAAAATTGGCGGCGCATCATCATCGAAAAACCCTTTGGGCATGACCTGGCTTCGGCCATTGAGCTAAACCAGCAGGTGCATGACGTTTTTAGAGAGAGCCAGGTTTACCGCATTGACCACTACCTGGGCAAAGAAACGGTACAAAACCTGCTGGTTTTCCGCTTTGCCAACGCCATCTTTGAACCCCTGTGGAACCGCAACTACATTGACCACGTGCAAATTACCGTCGCCGAGGAGGTTGGGCTGGGCAGCCGGGCCGGCTATTACGATACCGCCGGCGTTTTGCGCGACATGTTCCAGAATCACCTCTTGCAGCTTTTGGCGCTGACCGCCATGGAACCGCCCGCCGAATTTAACGCCACCGCCCTGCGGGATGAAAAAGTCAAAGTGCTAAAAGCGGTGCGCCCCATCAAGCCCGAAGAGGTAGCCCAATACACCGTTCGCGCCCAGTATCGCAGCTACCGGGATGAAAAAGGGGTAGCGCGCGGCACCGAAACGGCCACCTATGCCGCCATCCAGCTTTATATTGACAATTGGCGCTGGCGTAAAGTGCCCTTTTATCTACGCTCCGGTAAAGCCCTGGCCGCCAAGGTCAGCGAGATCATCATCCAATTTCGCCATGTGCCGCACCTCATGTTTCCCCTGCCCGAAGGCGAACAACTGCCGCCTAACACCCTCAGCATGTGCTTGCAGCCCAATGAGGGCATGCAGTTGAGCTTTGAAACCAAAACTCCCG
>CAZDMM010001013.1:0-2698 GCA_964505845.1 uncultured Caldilineaceae bacterium | reverse complement strand
GGCCACGAGCTGGCCGGCAAAGTGGTTGAGGTGGGCAAAGAGGTCAAAGACCTGAAAGTGGGTGATATGGTTACGGTGGAAGAGATGATCTGGTGCGGCCACTGCACCCCTTGCCGCAACGGCTTCCCCAACCACTGCTCTAACCTGGAAGAAATCGGCTTTACCACCGACGGTGGCTTTGCCAATTACCTGGCCATCGGGGCCAAATATGCCTGGAAGATCAACGCCATCGCCGAGCGCTTTGGCGACGAGAAAAAAGCCTACGAAGTGGCGGCCATGACCGAGCCGACCTGCGTTTCTTACAACGCCATGTTCTCGCGGGCCGGCGGCTTTAAGCCCGGTCACTTTGTCTGCATTTTTGGGGCAGGGCCAATTGGCCTGGCGGCGGTGGGCCTGGCCGAGGCCGCCGGCGCCGGCATGATCGTTACCTTTGACGTGTCGAAAGAGCGCCTGGAACTGGCTAAAAAGATTGGCTCCGATTTTGTTTATGACCCGCGCGAGGTGCGAGCCGCCGAAGTGCTGATGGAACTGAGCAAGGGTGAGGGCTTCAACTTCTACGTTGAGGCGGCGGGGGCGCCCCACCTGACCGTGCCGGAAATGGTCAAAAGCCTGGCGATTAACGGCAAGATCGTGCAGATTGGCCGGGCCGCCAAAGATGTGCCCATGTACCTGGAAACCATGCAAGTGCGCCGGGCGCAGTTGTTTGGAGCGCAGGGCCACTCCGGCGACGAGAACTTCCCCAACGTCATCCGCATGGTCGCCTCGGGCCGGCTGGACCTCAGCCCGATGATTACCGCCCGTTATCAATTAAAAGATGCGGTGGCGGCGATTGAGCAGGGCACCAAGCGGGTGGATGGCAAGATTTTGGTGTTCCCCAACTGAGAAAACGTGGTGCGTGGTGCGTGTTCCGTAAGACCTTACGCACCATGCACTACGCAACACGAGCCGTAAAATTTAGCTTAATCTTAAGGAGTAATCAATGTCAAACACAAATGGAAAAATGGCCGTGCCGGAAGGACTGCTGGAGACGAATGTCCCCGATCTATTTTTTGAAGATAACGCCGTTGGCCGCATGAAAAAGGAAATCTGGGAGGCCAGCGACGAGCAAATTGACGCCATCCTGGCCGAATACGGCATGCCGGCCCCGGTCGAGTGGGGCAAAGCGGATTCGTATATTCAAACAACGGTGCGCTGGAAGGTGGTCGAGGAGCGCCGCAAAAACGACATCATTTTCTTGCCCATCGGCTGCACCGAGAATCATGGCTTGCACCTGCCCACCGCCACCGACACCCTTTTTGTCAGCCAGATTATCGAAGGCGTGCGCCGCTACACCGCCAAGCGCGGCGCGCCCTGTTCGCTGTCGCTGCCGCCGCTCAATTTTGGCACCCATCCCTTTCATCACATGGGCATGTCGGCCACCTGCATCGTGCGTGAAGACATCGCCCGCGAGATGCTGATTGACGCCATGCTCGGCCTGTGGAACGACGGCTGGCGCAAGCAAATCCTCATCAACAATCACGGCCAACTGTGGATGCTGGAATCGGCCGTCCAGGAATTGCAAAAACGTTACCAACTGCCGGGCATCTTCCGGGTGCTGGATTGGCACCGGGCCGTGCGCGAGTTTTTCCGTGAGAAAAAATTTGGCGGCGAGTACAACACCACCTTTGTCCACGCCTGCGAAGCCGAAACCTCGCTGGGCCTGTACCTCTTCCCCGATATGGTGGATATGAAGTACGCCGTCAACACCCAGGGCAAATCCTACCTGCCGGAAGGCCACTTTGACAAGTCGGTTGACCCCTACCGCCGGCCCAGCCGCTGGTCCGAGGGCGAAGGCCACTTTGCCATCGAAATTGCGGCCACGCCCGAAGGCGTGGTGGGCAACGCCGCCGACGCTACCGTCCAAAAGGCCAAACGCCCGCTGGCTGCTATCCTGCGCTACCTGACCATCCTGCACGACGATATCCTGGAAGCCTTTCCGGCCGGCAAAGTGCCGCCGGTGGAGGAGATCACCCTGCGCACCGCCGAAGAGATGGAACCCTTCCTGCGCGAGCCGCAAAGCCCCGGCTGGAAGTCGGTCTACGCCCTGCCGATGATTGGGCAGCGGTCAACCTTCTAAATTTCTAAAAATTGGGGGTAGATCCGCTCGACCGCCGGCTTTTGACCGCGAATGGCAATTGTGGTATGTTGAGTATGAAAACCGGGGGATTTTGCAGATTCCCCGGTTTTTTCATTTATCCCCTTTTTGACCAGGAGTTCGTTATGCCTCACTCAAATCGTATTTTCTTTCTCGACAACCTGCGTGCTGTGGTCATTGTGCTAGTGGTGATTTTGCATGGCTCGATGACCTATATGGCCTATGCCCCGGAATGGTGGTATGTAGTTGACCCGCAAACCAGCTTGTTTTTTACCATGCTGGTGTTGCTGATTGACGTGCCCATTATGCAGATTATGTTTTTTGTGGCCGGCTATTTTGCCTTGCCTTCGCTGGGCCGGCGCGGCCCGCGCTCCTTCTTAAAAGACAAGTTTGTCAGGGTGGGAGCGCCCTGGATTTTGGGAGCCTTATTATTGGCTCCACCCACCTCTTATTTGATCTATTTCTCGCGCCGCTCCCCCTTGAGTTTGGCCCAATTTTGGGCCACCGAGTTTTGGAGCCGGGCTTACCAGCAATCGGTTTACTGGTTTTTGGGCGTGCTGTTTT
>CAZDMM010001012.1:0-2700 GCA_964505845.1 uncultured Caldilineaceae bacterium | reverse complement strand
TGCTGGTGATGAGCCTCTCCGCCTCTATCACCACCACCCTGGACAACGAGTTTGCCCGGCGCAACTTTGATATGTTTGTGATCTTTGACAAAGACCATCGCATTGACCGCACTGTTGACATGGCCAAACAGATTCCGGGGGTGGAGCAGGCCGAAATGTGGTTTACCCAGTCGGCCTCGATTTTGGTGGCCGGGCAGCGCACCAACGAGGCCGGTTTAGGGGCGCAACTGGTCGGCATCCCGGCCGGCAGCAACTTTTACCAGCCGCTGCTGGTGGCCGGGCGCTGGCTGCAGCCGGGCGACGGCCGGGTGATCGTGATGAACCAGGAGACCGCCGAAAAGAACCGCATCAAGCTGGGCGAGATTGTGACGCTTGACCTGGGTGAACTGGGCCACGACGATTGGCAGGTGGTCGGCTTTTACCGGGTGGTTTTTGGCGGCGGCTTCAACACCGACAGCGTCTACGCCCCGCTGGACGCGGTTTTTAGCGCCACCAAAAAGCACAACATCGCCAGCGAGCTGCGGGTGCGCACCCAACTGCACAGCGCGGATTACACGGCGGAAGTGCTGCGCCAACTGAGCGACCGTTACTCGGCCCGCAATATGGAGGTTTTGTTCAGCCTGACCGCCACCAAAGACCGGGAATCGGCCGACTCGCAGTTCAGCATCACCACCACCATGCTGCTGGCCCTGGCGGTGATTGTGGCCGTGGTCGGCGGGGTGGGGCTGATGGGGTCGCTCTCCATCAGCGTGGTGGAACGCACCCGCGAGATTGGGGTGATGCGGGCCATCGGGGCCCGTTCGCTGACGATTATGGGCATGTTTGTGATGGAAGGGGTGCTGCAAGGCTGGTTTAGCTGGCTGGTGGCTGTGCCGATTGCCTACTTTGCCGGCGGTGCGGTGGCTAATGCCCTGGGCCAGGCCATGTTCAGCGCCAACCTGGATTACGAGTACAACCTTGTGGCCGTGCTGGTCTGGCTGGGAGTGATCCTGGTCATCTCTACCCTGGCCTCCATCCTGCCCGCCCGCAGCGCGACGGAGATCAGTGTGCGGGATAGTTTGGCGTATGCGTAAGACCGTTCGTTACCGAATAAAGTAGACCAATTTATTTGGGACATAGATAAACACAGATTTCACGGATTTTTCTTTGATTTTTGATCTAATCTACTCTATCTATGAATTTACCATCCAAGCCTGATAACCGTACCCATGAGCGAGGCTAAAGCCGTCGCTCTGAAAAGGCAAAGCTCTTCGAGCTAGAATTTTAGCCCGCTAGGGCTTCGCTGTCTCAGCACGATGGTTTTAGCCTCGTGCGCCAGGCCGGATTTGGTCAGGTTTATACGAACCCATAGATAGAGTAATCTGTGTTTATCTGTGTCCAACTTCTTATCAAGTAACAATGAAAGAAAGGACAGGAGCAGCGATGTTAAACACCTTATGGGCCGTGGTGCGAGAGGGCAAAGTAGAATTTTTAGAAGAAGTTGACGTGCCTGAAGGAACAAAAGTTTTGGTTACTTTGTTGCCTGACGATCAGGACGACTTCTGGCTAAAGGTTAGCCAGGCCTCGTTAGACAAAATTTGGGACAATACTGAGGATGATGTCTATGAAAAGCTACTCGAAGGGTGATGTAATTTTGGTGCGTTACCCTTTTTCTGATTTATCAGGCTCAAAAGTTAGACCGGCAGTTATCGTCAGTGCGCCGCATAGTTCTGCGGATGCTTTTATTGTACCGCTGACCAGCAACCTTACCTCGCTTCTGACCGGAGAGTTTATTTTAGCCGATTGGAAAGCTGCCAAGCTCAATGTGCCAAGTGCCGTTAAACGGGGTCTTTATACTGTACACGAAAGTTTAATTACGAAAAGGGTCGGTAAGCTGTCCGATGCTGACGCCCAAACTTTAGAAGACTCATTGCAGGGTTGGTTGGGGTTGGATTAGTCTGTCCGCTATCCTTGCTGCCAGCCCACAGCACCACGCAGATCAATGTACGGGGTAGGTTGTTTGGCGTATGAGTATAAATTTTGGATTACCAGGTGGGGATTCTTTGGCCTGCGGCCCTTCGTCAAGTTGAGCCGAAGGCCCCCCTGTGGGTCCCTTCGGGAGGGGCAGGGCAGGCTCTCAGAATGACACATCCCAAAATCGTAAATCGTAAATCGGCAATCGTAAATCGCAATGAGCGTTATCTGGCGTAAAGTCTGGTTTGATTTATGGCATAATAAAGCCCGCACGATGCTGGCGGTGTTGAGTATTGCCGTCGGCGTTTTTGCGATTGGAGCCATCTTTGGCATGGTGGACCAGTTGCTATCCGGCATGGACAACGCCCACCGAGCCGTGACGCCTTCCCATATTTTCCTGGCCCTGAGCGGTTGGATTGATCGCGACACCGCCGAGCGATTGAAAAGCATCAAGGGGGTGGAAGACATCGAGGTGGTCAATGAGGTGGCGGTGCGCTACAAGGTCAAGCCGGAAGATGAGTGGCAAGCCGCCCGGCTCATCATGCGGGATGACTACGAAAAGCAAAAGTACGACATCTTGCAGCTCAAAGAAGGGGTCTGGCCCAAAAAAGGCAATTTTGGCGTCGAGCGGCTGTCGTCCCAGTTTTTTGGCATCAACATCGGCGACAAGGTTATCTTTGAACTGGATGGGGCCGACCGCGCCCTGCCCATCACCGGCAAAATCCGGCACAACTTTGTCGAGCCGCC
>CAZDMM010001011.1:0-2702 GCA_964505845.1 uncultured Caldilineaceae bacterium | reverse complement strand
GTAAATCAGGGTCAAACCGTTGGCCGACACAAACAGAAAACAGGCGCTGGCGCCCAGAGCCAACCAAATCGCCAGGTCGCTCACGTTTTCTTCTTGTTGACGGGTGGGGACACGCAAGGGAGTGGCCAGGGTAACGGCTAACAGGATGAGGATGGTCAACATCAAAAAGGGGAGACTCAGCGTATCGGCCCGGATATTCAGGGCGACCGGCTCTGCCGCGCTGAAATTCCAGCCGGATAACGTTTCTAAGCCCTGACCGGCAGCGTCCACGCCAAAGGTAAGGCGCACGCCTAACAGGGCCAATACCGCCAGGCCGACCAGTCCGGGCGCGCCAAACGAGCGCAGCCAGGGCTGCGTGCGCCAGTGCAGGGGGAGTTGAAAGACCACCAGCGGCAACATAAAAGCGCCCAACAACAAAACCGCCGCCGGCGCTAAGGGTGAAAAGTATGCGGCTAACATCAGAGGGACAATTTTAGCACAATCCTTGGGGATTCGGAAATAAGGGCAGGGGGAGGAGGGAGGGAGGGAGGATTGGAAGGGTGGAGGTGACAAGTTTTTCGTTCACCCTATTCCTCTCCCGCTTCTGGCCGCCGCCAAACTTTTGTTTGCGGTTTGTTTGCGTCCGGTATATCATGCTCGCAGTACGGTAACAATCATCTTTTTAAGCCAGCAACACATCCCAGGAGTTCTCCGATTGTGAACAAACCCACCGCTATCTCAACCCCGACCCCTACTGCCATTGGCTTGAGCAGCCGCAAAGTGGCCCTGACGCTGTACGTGTTGGTGGCCTTTTGCTATTGGATGGCCCTCTACCTGTACGTGCCCACCCTGCCCACCTACGTGCAAAGCAAAGTGACCGACCTGGCCGTGGTAGGGACGATTCTTTCCATGTACGGCCTGTGGCAGGCCCTGATCCGGCTGCCGCTGGGCATCGCCGCCGATTGGCTGGGCTGGCGCAAACCCTTTATCATCACCTGCCTTATTTTTGTGGGGTTGGGGGCCTGGCTGCTGGGCCGGGCCGAGACGGCCAACGGGCTGCTGGTGGGGCGGGCCATGACCGGCCTGGCGGCAGGGACGTGGGTGCCGCTGGTGGCCGCCTTCAGCAGCCTTTTTGCACCCCAAGAGGCGGTGCGGGCCACGGCCATTTTAACCTTTGTCAGCTCGTTGGGGCGGATTTCGGGCACGGGGATGACCGGCTCGTTGAATGAGTGGGGCGGCTATGGCCTGGCCTTTTCTCTTTCGGCGGGGGTGGCCGGGCTGGCCATCTTGCTGGTTTTGCCGGCCTATGAGCGGTACCGGCCTTCGGTGCGGCCGGCTTTGGGAACCACCGGCCGGCTGGTGATTCGCCGGGAGGTGCTCTTTCCGGCGCTGCTGGCGGCGGTAAGCCAATACGCCGATTGGGCCATCAGCTTTAGTTTTATGCCGATTCTGGCCAAACAATTGGGGGGAACCGGTCAAACCCAGAGTTTGCTGCTGACGCTGCACCTGGCCATGATTGCCCTGGGTAATCTGGCGGCCAGCGCCCTGGTCAAGCGGGTTGGCTCGCGGGGCTTGGTCTACCTGAGCTTTGGGCTGCTGGCGCTGGGGATTAGCACGGCCATGCTGGCCCCCTCGTTGGCGGTAATCTTTGCGGCCCAGTTTTGCCTGGGATTAGCCCAGGGCATCAATAATCCGGTTTTGCTGGGTTTGAGTATTCGCTACGTAACCGACGCCGAGCGCACCACGGCGGTGGGGCTGCACCAATCTGTCTATGCCGGGGGGATGTTTGCCGGGCCGTGGCTGAGTGGGATTCTGGCCAACGCCATCGGCCTGCGCCCGATGTTTGGCATAACCGCCGCTGGCTGCCTGGCTTTAGGCTTGTTCATTACCTCGCGGCTGGTCAAACGAGAGGGGGAGTAAAATCAATAATTGTGAATAGTGAATTGTGAATAGCTCAAGAAAAGATTTTTCGTTCACGATTTACAACTGATTATTCACAATTCACAATTTTTTATCGCTCTTCCAACTCGGCCAGCCATTGGCGCACAAAATCGGCGCTGGGAGAGCGGATTTTTTCAAAGATGCTGAGGGCTTGCTGCAAATATTGGCGGGCGCGGTCGGTTTGGCCCAGGTCACGGTAGGCCAGGCCCAGGTTGCCCAGGCTGTTGGCCTCGCTGTGGCGGTCGCCGCTCTGTCGAGCCGTGTTGAGAGCCTGCTCAAAATGCTCAATGGCCCACTTGGCGTGGCCCATGCTGCGGTAGGTATCGCCCAGGTTGCCCATCCAGTCGCCCTCGCTGGGCCGGCCTAACTGCCAGGCCGCCATTAACCCCACCTCATTGGCGATGACTCGTTCAGCCCAGTGGCCCTGCCGGTCCAGATAATCCTCAATGGCGGCGGCCAGACCGTAAGCCGCTTCCCAATCCTGCGTTTCTACGCAGCCGCTCAAAACCCGCATAATGTGCGGACGCTCGCTATCCAGTTTAGCGTAACCTTCACGCCCCAAACTGCTCTGCTCCCAGGCCAGGGCGGTATAATAAGCCGCCAGGCGCCGGATGGCTCTGGCCGGCGGCGTTATCTGCTGCCGCACAAACGTGTAGGTGACGGTATGACTCATTTCATAGCGTTTGCCCACCTGCCAGAGCAGGCCATGATCGGTCAACTCGGCCAAAGCGGCATGGACATCCAGCGGCGCTGTCTCATCCTTTTGCTTGAACACCCGCCGC
>CAZDMM010001010.1:0-2707 GCA_964505845.1 uncultured Caldilineaceae bacterium | reverse complement strand
CGATCATACCGATCTGCACCAAGTATCTCGTCATTATCGGTGTTAAAGTATATCAGTAGCCAGACCGGCGTAGTGAAGAGACCGTTGCTTCTAAACAGCCCGACTCAATCCAATTATCATGCTTACTCATATGCCAGCACCTCCCGCACGGTAAGTTGAGAAGCTTGTCGGGCTGGGAGGAGACTGGCCAGGGCGGCCAGAATCAGGGCCAGAATCAGCCAGATGGTTATGCCCTTGACCGAAAAAATAAAACTGAGCGGCTCTTGAAATAGTTCAAAACCAACCAAGGCGCTGAGGAGTTTACTCAAAGGCAGGGCCAGCGCCGTACCCATCAGCCAACTGAGCAGGCCGATCAGCATGCCTTCCGTAATGACCAAACGTAACACCGCCCCATCCGAAGCACCAATGGCCCGCATCACCCCAATCTCCCGCACTCGCTCCAGCACGTTGATGCTCATCGCCCCGGATAAACCCAACCCGCCCACAACCGCCAGCACCATCGCCATTATCAACAGGAAACTGATTAAAAAGTTGAATCCGGAGACTACCGTGGAACTTAAGCTGCTGACGGTTCTAACCTGGGCCACCCTTAAACCGGCTCGCTCAAACTGCTGCTCCAACGCCTGGGCGATGGCTAACCGTTCTGCCGACTGCTGGGTATTGATGATAATTTGCGCCCCACTGGCCCGGCCCACGAGGTGGGCTACGTAAGCATAGTAGGGGTAATTGGCGTAAACAGTCGTTCCGGTCAAGGTGCTTTGGACGATCCCCACGATGCGCCAGTAAGTTTTCCGATGGTCGAATTTCAAAACGACTTCATCACCCAGCTTGAGATCAGGCTCATCTTCTAGAAAATCGGTATTGACTACGAGGGCGTTGGTATCGTCTGGGCGAAGCCAGCGTCCGGCCATTAAAGTGGGTCGGAGCATTTGAGTATCGGCCTGAGGCGCAACCAAGCTGATGGTGTCACTGTCGTGGCCATCCGGCCGCAGGCGATTGACCATCTTGTTGCCCCAGGTTTCAACCTTAACCACTCCCGGCACTCGCGCCGCTACCTGTTGGATTTCTTCCGTGTGATAATCCTTTTCAAAAACAATATGAAGATCATAACTCCAATAATTCAACATGCCTTCCAAGGTGGTCATCAGCGAGTCACGCACGCTGAAGACGGTGATAAAAATGGCCCCGGCCAGGGTCAGGGTCAACAGGGTCAACGCCAGACGGGTCTTGCGGCGAAAAGTATTGCGCAGCGACAGCATTAAAGGTCGGGACAGACCCCGCAATTGCTGCAAAAAACGATCAATGAAACTGGTTCCAAACTGGCCCTGACCCAGGCCATAGTCGTTGATAGCTTCGTGTACAGTGACCCGTGTACCGGAAATAATAGGGAAAATAGCGGCCAGTAGCGGACCCAACAGGCCAATTGCTGCCTGGGTGATGATGACCGACCGAGGAATGACGAAGTTCTGAATATCAACGTTGAAAAAGCCGGCCATATAGAGGATAAACGCTCGCGCCCCGATAATCCCCAAAGGCAGAGCCACGACCAGGGCTAGAAAACCATAAACCAAGACCGTCACCAGGTAAAGCCAGATGATTTGGTCCCGCCTGGCTCCCATCGCCTTCATCATGCCAATTTGCCGGGTTTGTTGAGCCAGCAACGCCGAGACGGTATTGACGACTAAAAAGCCGCTCAACACCAAAGCCAGCCCGCCTAAACCGGTCAGAATCATGAGCAAGGGCTGCAAGAAGTCATTAGCCGGATGCTCGCCTGGCGGCGGAATGCGGACAAACAAGACTTCCAGGTTCTCGTTTTCAATTTTGCGGCGGATCAAGTCGCCCACCGCCTGGATGTGGGCTACATTCGATTTATCTTCTGTCACTACATAATTCAACTGGTTGAAGTTGCGCGACTCGTCCAGCCATTCCAGGGTATCGCGGCTGATGTAGCCGTTCGCCTGGCCGAGTAATGCTGTCGGCGGCCCACCCTGGTCGTAAACCGTCCCAGCAATCCGCATCACCCGTTCCTGGCCTCTGGCCGTTTCGACAATGATTGAGTCGCCAATCTCGACCCTCATCCAGGCCAGTGAGGTGCGTTCAACCAGGAGTTGTTTATCGGGTGGCGACCAGGTTCCGGCCTGAGGCCGAATCTTCCTGATTTTCATGGTCTCATAGTTGTCCACGGCCTTCAGTTCAAGGTCGCGCCACTCGGCGTCGTGGCTTAACCTGTAGCGAATAGTAAATTGGCGTCGCCCTTCGGCGGCCTCAACCGGGTTCATCTCGGTCACCGTGTTAACCAGGTCATCATCAAAATTACCATTAACAAAGATGATGCCGCTGGGCGGGTTAATCGAGGCAAACCCTCGATTCAACTCTCGCAGAAACACCTTCTGCGAGCCGGATACCACACCAATGGCAAACACCCCAATGGCGATAGACATCACCACCAGGCCGGTACGAGATTTATTATTTCCTATATCGCGGATAATTTTGCGCCAGCGCGGGCTGAGGAATCGCATCGTGTACCTCCAAAAAGGGAGTAAGGGTAATTTTCTCCCCTACTGCCTACTCCCTCCCGTATCGCTTTCAATCTCACCGTCGGCAATGGTAATAATCCGCGATCCCTGTTGGGCCAAATCACTGTCGTGCGTGACCATCAAAATCGTCTTGCCCTGAGCTACGAGGCGCTTAAACAGATTCAGGATAG
>CAZDMM010001009.1:0-2708 GCA_964505845.1 uncultured Caldilineaceae bacterium | reverse complement strand
CCTGGTAGAGCTCGAGAGGGGGCCTGTCTGTTAATAACCAGGTGCCAGGAAAAGGCCCTCCAACAGACCCTTGATAATCTGCCTCTGGACTTATTTGACCGGGTAATTGCTATTGATGATGGATTGACCTCCAATGAAATAACTCTGTTAAAAAGCTGCCAGGTAGAAATTGTCCACACGGGTGACGATGCCCTCCAAGCTATTACAAGTGGTCAATTGGGCATTGACCAGAACAACTTGGTTTTGTTCCCGGCCGATGGTCGGCACGACCCGCGCGATGTGGGGCGTTTGTTGTTGGTTCTCGAGCGCGGCCACGACATGGTGGTTGCCTCTCGTTTTGTCGTTGGGGGGGAACGGCGGCGGCCAGACCGCATGAGCCGGTATCGCAGCATTGGCAATCGTGTTTTTAGCCTGTTGGCCAATCTTATTTTCTACGGCAACTTTAGCGACTGTCTAAGCCAGTTTAGAGCGGTCAAACGCTCAAAACTTCAAGCTTTGCAGTTAAAGGGTAAAGGATTGCCGCTTTATTACCGCCTGGCCATTCGAGCAATGAAAAAGAATTGGCGCGTGGCCGAAATACCAACCACTGAATTTGTCCGCCCCACGCTAGAAACCTATCAACAGATTGCCCTCAGCATTATACCTGTTTGCATGGTTTTGTTTTCTGAGTGGCTACGTGGTGAGCCACAAGAATAGTATTTACTTATCATCTCAATTTTGGAGAAACTATGTCTTTTTGGAAAAGTAAGCGCATTTTAGTTACCGGAGGAACCGGGTTTATTGGTTCTCATTTAGTTGAAAGATTAATAGCCGCAGGAGCCAGGGTGACTGTATGCGGACGTTCAAAGCGCAAGCTGGCTCACTTTTTGGGCCAAAACGCCGAAGCGATTGAATTTCTTGAGGGGGATTTAGCTTCACTGGAGTTTGCTCAAAGAGCTTGCGAGGGCCAGGAAATTGTATTTCACCTGGCCGCAAATGTAGCCGGAGTGGGTTATAACAGTGCTCATCCTGCTTCCATTCTATTCGACAATACGACGATTGGCCTAAATATCTTGGAAGCAGCGGTGCATAAGGGTGTTGAGTGTATCTGTCTAACCAGTTCTGCCTGCGTTTATCGGCGGCACTGTCAAATCCCAACCCCTGAAACAGAAGGATTTTTGGATGACCCTGAACCATCTAACCTGGGATATGGCTGGGCTAAGCGTTTTTTAGAAGTACAGGGCCGTTGCTACGCCGAAGAATATGGCATCAAAGTTGCGCTACCTCGGCCCTACAATGCTTATGGGCCGCGCGATGATTTTGCCTGGGAAACCAGCCATGTCATTCCTGCGCTCATTCGCAAAGTTGTTGAAGGGCAAAACCCCATTATCGTGTGGGGAGATGGCTCACAAACCCGCTCGTTTCTGTACGTTTCTGATTTTGTAGAAGGGTTGATGCTAACAACCGAACATTATGCGGCCTGCGACCCGGTTAATATCGGCTCAGAAGAAGAAATTACGGTGGCCGAACTGGTCAAGCTCATCATCGAATTGACGGGTAGTCATGCCAGGCTTGAGTTTGATTTAAGTAAACCCCAGGGCCAGCCCCGCCGCATTGGCGATTACAGCAAGGCTCGCCAGTTGTTTGGTTTTGCACCCAAAGTACCTTTGCGCGAGGGACTTCGCCGGACTATCAGTTGGTATCTGGAGAATCGTACCCCATGAAACGTAGCCTCATCATTCTGACTTTGAACGAAATAGATGGTGTTCGCGCCTTTGTCCCGCCACTGCTGTTCAGCCGTCCGGCTGATGAAATTATAGTTGTTGATGGCGGTTCGACCGATGGAACCCGTGAATTTTTAACCGACCAAGGTCTACCCATTTACAATCAAACTCGAAGAGGACGCGGGGAAGCGTTTCGAGTAGGGATGGCTAATTCGACGGGTGAGTTGGTCGTTTTCTTCAGCCCAGACGGCAATGAAGACCCCAACGATATTCTCCGGCTGTTTGCCCAATTAGAAGCTGGGGCTGATATGGCAATTGCTTCTCGTTTTTTGCCTGGAGCACAAAATGAGGAAGACGATGAATCACTACCCTTGCGTAAATGGGTTAACCAGGCTTTTACTCTGCTGGCCAATCTTATCTGGAATCGAGGCCGGCCCTTTATCACCGATACCATTAATGGTTTTAGGGGCATTCGACGCGAAGCTTTTATGGCTCTCGCTCCCACTTCAATGGGTTACACCATCGAATATGAATTGACCATCGGGGCCATGCGCTCCAAAATGAAGATTGTTGAAATCCCTACCCGTGAGGCTAAACGGGTTGGCGGCGAAACAAAGGGAGCTTCCTGGCCTACGGGGGTGAAATTTACACGCTTTTTCCTGGGTGAAATCAATCGTGATTTGCGCCGGCACAGTTATTTTTGGCCTTATCTGGTCTTTCTATTTCTGGTAGGAATCTTTGTCAGTTCTATTGGGCCAAAACTAAGAGGTCGCTAATAATCTCCCAGTATATTCCTATGCTCCAGATTGCTCGCACACAGTTTATCTTAAATGCGCTAAAAAATTCTGTTTCACTCGGTTACTTGCTCTCAATCATATTAGTCCTGCCTGATCTGGTTTGGATAAGTCTGGACAGGTCAATTTGGCCTTGGGACCCGGCCTGGTATGGTAGGGCCTCTATAGAATTGTTTTATAAACTTATTTATTCACCAACAGATTGGCCAGC
>CAZDMM010001008.1:0-2708 GCA_964505845.1 uncultured Caldilineaceae bacterium | reverse complement strand
GCTCACGATATCATCAGCCCCTACAATCTGGCCGACCAGCAGGGCCACCAATTGGTTAGCAGCTACTTTAACCCGGCACTGTTGAACGGCCGCGAGCCGGGCCTGACCCTCGTCGCACCGGCCACTTTTAATACCATCAGCAAAATCAGCCAGGGCATTGCCGACACCCTGCCCCATTCGTTGGTCGCTGAGGCCATTGGGGCCGGCTGGCCGGTTATCGTCGTCCCGGCCATGAACCCTTTCCTGGCCAACCATCCCCTGGCCCGCAAAAGCCTTCAAACCCTGCAAGAGTGGGGTCTTACCGTGTTGGAATCCCACATGGAAAATGATTTACTGATGATGGCCTCCATTGAAGAAATCATAACAGCCGTTAAAGCGGCCCTAAAATAATTGTGAATTGTGAGTTGTGAATAGTCAATTGTGAATGACGGAGAGAATAATCCTCTTTCGTTCACCATTTATAATTCATAGTTCACCATTCACAATTAAGGAGTTTGTCTTGACCCACTTACCCATTGCCCACATGACCCTTTACAAGCATGGCGTTGGCTACTTTCGGCGGCGCGGGCCGGTAGAGGGAGAAGCCATCAAGTTGACCTTTCGCCGCGAGGAGATGGACGACCTGCTCAAAAGTTTGACCGTGCTGGATCACAGCGGCGGCCAGGTGCGTGGGGTGGATTACGATACGCCCCAAAGCCAGGCGGAGCGATTGGCCGGCTCCTCGGTGGTGTTGAGCGATACCCGCAGCCTGCGGGATTTGCTGATTGCCCTGCGCGGCCGCCCGGTGCAACTGCTGTTGAGCGATGGCGGCCCCGAAAGCGGCCTTTTGGTCGGCCTGGATGAGGTGGAAGAGAAGCCGATTGAACAATCTTCAGTCTCCCTGTTGCGGGAGGGGACCTCAACCGTAGCGGTGCTGCTCCTCAGCCGCATCGTGGGGGTTGAGCTGCGCGATGAAACGGCGGCGGCCGACCTGCGCTTTTTTCTGCAAACGGTGGTGGGCCGGGAGACCCACCGGGCCATCAATATTCGCCTCAGCCCCGGTGAGCACGAGGTGGAGGTTAGCTATATTGCGCCCGCTCCCACCTGGCGAGTCAGCTACCGGCTGGTGGCGGATGAGTCCACCAGCTTCCGGGAAGATGCCAAAGCTCTGCTGCAGGGTTGGGGTATTTTTGACAACCGGCTGGAAGAGGATTTGACCGACATCTCCCTCTCGCTCACCGCCGGCATGCCTATCTCTTTTATGTACGACCTGTACACCCCGCACACGCCGGTGCGCCCGACGGTCAGGGACGAGAGCCGCGTGGCGGCCGGGCCGGTTATGTTTGAAGGGGCCGTACTCGCCGAAGCGCCGCCGGCTATGGAGGCCATGGCCGCGCTGGCCCCACCACCCGCGCCCGCGCCAATGGTGGCCAAGCGAGCGATGGCGGCAGGTCGAGCCTTTTCTACGGAAGCGGTAGCCAGTTCGGTGCAAAGCGCGGCCACCGGCCAGGCCATGGGCGAGTTGTTCCAGTACAACGTCAGCGTGCCGGTGACGGTGGGGCGCGGGCAATCGGCCATGGTGCCAATTGTGAGCAGCCGCCTGGGGGTCAAAAAGGATTTGATTTACAACGGGGCCAAAATGGCCACCCATCCGGTGGCGACGATTCGCTTCAACAACGAAACCGGCCTCACCCTGGAGCGCGGCCCGGTGACGGTGCTGGACGGCGGCGAATATGTGGGCGAGGCGGTTTTGCCCTTTACGGCGGATGGGGCCGAGGCGGTCATCTCTTATGCGGTGGAACTGGGCGTCCACGTGAAAGAAGAGGTCAAAACGGAAAGCCAGTTGCACTCGCTGCGCATCAAGGATGGTTACCTGCTGCAAAACAGCTTTGACATCCGCCGGACTACTTATCGCCTGGATAATCGCACCGCCCAGGCCAAAACCGTGCTGCTGGAACACAACCTTGACGGCCACTATGTCATTTTTGACACGCCGGAGCCGGCGGAAAAAACGCTGGAAACGTACCGTTATCGGGTGGAAACGGCGGCGGGCAAAATTACCGAGTTTACAGTGCAGCAGCGCTACCTTTACTCCCGGCGTGAGGAACTGGGCAACCTCACCTATCAAGCCTTGCAGCGTTATTTTGCCGACAAGCTGCTGGACGAAAGCGCCTACAACGGCCTGAAAACCGTGCTCGACGTGCTGGCCGAAATCAGCCGTCTGGAGAAGCAGATTGCGGAACAGGAGCAGAACCGGGCCAAGATTTACAAAGCCCAGGAGCAGGCCCAGAAGAACATGGCCGTGCTGGCCAATCAGGGGGAGGAAGGCAAACTGCGTGGGCGCTACGTGCAGCAGTTGGCTCAAAGCGAAGAGCAACTGGCCGAGATCGAGCGCACGATTGGTCGTCTTCAGGGTGAGATTGAGCAAAAGCGAGCCAGTTTGGAACGGATGATCGCGGGGTTGGCGGCTTGACTGACTGGCGTCAGCCTGCTACAGCGACAGGGTGAAGCGAGGTAATAGGAATAGTCTCGACCAATGAGGGGGTATAGGCCGATAACAGCAAAAGCTCATTCACCGGCGCGTGCTGCAAAATCTCAAGCACGATGCCTCGCAGCTCATCCGACAGCTCCGCCAACCCCGTCAATGGAAAACTGCGCGGCCCGACCTCTGTTTTTTGAGCTAACAGCGAGTAGTCAAAAAAAGTTAGCCCGATGGCGCGGCGTTCCCG
>CAZDMM010001007.1:0-2712 GCA_964505845.1 uncultured Caldilineaceae bacterium | reverse complement strand
CCGCAACTTTGCCCAGACAGCACAGGCTGCCGGAGTCAAACAGTTGATCTATTTAGGTGGGTTGGGTGATCCTCAAGCTGACCTATCGCCACACCTGCGGTCTCGTCAGGAAACGGGTCAGGCTCTGCGGGAGGCGGGTGTGCCGGTCACTGAATTTCGAGCCGCGATTATTGTGGGTTCAGGGAGTATTTCCTTTGAGATGATCCGCAACCTCACTGAGCGCCTGCCGGTAATGGTCTGTCCCCGCTGGGTCTTTACCCGCACCCAGCCTATTGGTATCCGCAATGTGCTGGATTACCTGGTTGCGACGCTAGAAACGCCGCAGAGCTTGGGTCAAATTATTGAAATTGGCGGACCGGAGGTGATGACCTACGCCGAGATGATGCTGGGGTACGCTCGCGTGCGCGGCCTGCGCCGCTGGCTGATTTCGGTGCCGGTGCTCACACCTCGCCTGTCTTCTTATTGGGTGCATTGGATGACGCCGGTCCCGGCGGCCATTGCCCGGCCCTTGATTGAGGGCCTGCGCAATGAAGTGATTGTGCGCGACGATACCGCGCGCCGTCTCTTTCCACACATCCAACCCGTAGATTATGAGACCGCTGTTCGCTGGGCGGTGAAGCGGTTGGAACGTGGTCAGATAGAAACAGCCTGGAGCGATGCTCTGGTTACCAGCCAGGGTGACTTTACGCCGCTAGTATTAACTCAAACCCAGGGCATGATTATCGAAAGGCGGCAGCGGGTGGTGGCGGCCTCACCAGCGACAGTTTATCAAGTTTTCACGGGCCTGGGTGGAACGCACGGCTGGCTTTATGCCAACTGGGCCTGGCAACTACGCGGGTTGCTAGACCGGCTGGTTGGCGGGGTGGGGCTACGCCGCGGGCGGCGTCACCCCGACGAAGTGCGGGTAGGAGATGCGCTCGATTTTTGGCGGGTGGAGACCGCTGAACCCAATGAATTACTACGGCTGCGGGCCGAGATGAAGGTTCCTGGCCTGGCTTGGCTACAGTTTGAGGTCAAACCTCAAATCGAAGCGCAAGCCTTGCTGACGCAAACCGCCTTCTTTGCTCCCAAGGGGTTGTTTGGACAACTCTACTGGTATCTGCTTTACCCGCTCCACCGGCTGATTTTTTCGGGGATGATTCGCCAACTGGCTTGGCGCGCCGAAGCTGTAGAACAAGGAAGAGCTTATTTTCCCTCTGATGCCTTAACGAACCGACGTATACGGGCTGAATTGGCTCTGCTTGCCGCGCTGGTGCTGCTGTTTATCACCGCCGCTTGGTTATGGCGACGAGGGGGTTTAAACCGAGTCAATGACTAATACTCATTTGTACGATCAGGGAGTTGTCATGAATACACTATCTAAAGGCAAATTCGGCCCTTACGGCGGACAGTTTGTGCCGGAAACGTTGATGCCGGCCCTGGCCGAACTGGAAACCGCCTACGAAGTGGCCAAAAATGACCCGGCCTTTCAGGCCGAATTTCAGCATTTGCTCAAAACCTACGTGGGCCGGCCCACGCCGCTCACCTTCGCCGGCCGGCTGACGGCCCACCTGGGCGGGGCCAAAATCTATCTCAAGCGGGAGGATTTGACCCACACCGGGGCGCACAAAATCAATAATGCTTTGGGGCAAGCCTTGCTGGCCAAACGCATGGGCAAGCAGCGCATCGTGGCCGAAACCGGGGCCGGGCAGCACGGGGTGGGCAGCGCCACCGCCTGCGCCCTGCTGGGGCTGGAGTGCATCGTTTACATGGGCGAGGTTGACATGGCCCGCCAGCAGCCCAATGTCTTCCGCATGCGCCTGGCCGGAACCGAAGTGCGCCCGGTGAGCAGCGGCAGCCGCACCCTCAAAGACGCCATCAACGAGGCCATCCGCGATTGGGTGACCAACGTGCGCACCACCCATTACCTGCTCGGCTCGGTGCTGGGGCCGCACCCCTACCCCACCATGGTGCGGGACTTTCAGAGCGTGATTGGCCGCGAGGCCCGCGCTCAGATTTTGGAAGCCGAAGGCCGCCTGCCCGATTTGCTCATCGCCTGCGTCGGTGGCGGGTCAAACGCCATTGGCCTGTTCCACCCCTTTTTGGATGACAAAGCAGTGGACATGCTCGGCGTGGAAGCCGGCGGCAGCGGGATTGAGACCGGCAAGCACGCGGCCCGGTTTGCTACCCCCCCCTCACTCCCCCCCTATTAGGGGGGGGAAGGGGGGGGATGGGCGTCCTGCACGGCGCCAAATCCTACGTCCTCCAAACCCCCGACGGTCAGATTGCCGAAACCCACTCCATCAGCGCCGGGCTGGATTATCCCTCGGTGGGGCCGGAGCACGCCTGGTTGCGCGACCAGGAACGGGCGGGGTATACTTACGCCACCGACGAAGAAGCCCTGGCGGCCGTCAAAACGCTCAGCCAACTGGAAGGCATCATCCCGGCCCTGGAATCGGCCCACGCCATCGCCGAAGTCATCAAACGCGCCCCCAAGATGTCCAAAGACAGCCTCATCATCGTCAACCTCTCCGGCCGGGGCGACAAGGATTTGGACACGATTATGAGAGAGTTAGAGAAGCGGGAGGCGTAGAGCGTAGAGCGTGGTGCGTAAATGTGAAGCGTGTTGCGTGTTCCGTTTTATTTTTAACGGAACACGCAACACGCAACACGGATTATTCTGGAGTATTTCCCACTTGACGTGGATTCTCGTGGCGAAACTCAGTTTCGCCA
>CAZDMM010001006.1:0-2715 GCA_964505845.1 uncultured Caldilineaceae bacterium | reverse complement strand
CCAAACTCAGTTTGGACACCCAATTGCGTGGCGAAACTCAGTTTCGCCACGAGGAAAAATAGGAGTATGTACCGGATTAGACCCTGGCTCTACCTGGGGAAATATCGAGAAACCCTGAACCCTCACTTGCTTGAGGCCAACCAGATCAAGGCCATGCTGCTCTTGGCAGGACTGGTCAAACATCCCGGTATTACCTCACTTTACTTACCTGTGGAGGATTTCGCGCCCATACCTCCAGATATGCTCCGGCAAGGCGTAGATTTTGCCCGAACCGAGAAGCAGCGTGGACACAGCATTTTGATTGCTTGTGGAGCGGGTATCAATCGGTCAACCGCTTTTACGGTAGCGGTGTTGAAAGAAGAAGAAGGGCTGAGTCTTTGGGATGCTTTTTGCGTGGTCAAACAACATCATCGTGAGGCGATGCCCCATCCTCCCGTTTGGGAATCGTTGTGTGACTACTACCAGGAGCAAATTCCGTATGAAACTCTATTATTCCAGTCTAACAAAATGTGATATACTTTGTAGGGTGAAGGACGTATTATGGCTGCCGTTAGTATTCCCAAAGATAAAATCATAGATTTCTGCCAGAGGTGGAAGATCACTGAATTTGCCCTATTTGGGTCGGCGCTGCGCCACGATTTTCACCCAAACAGCGATATTGATGTTTTGGTCACTTTTGCCCCTAGCGCTACCTGGTCTTTGTTAGACCACGTCCAGATGCAAGACGAACTGGAAATCATTTTTGGCCGCAAAGTAGATTTACTGACTCGCCGGGGGGTTGAACACAGCCGCAATTATTTACGTCGTCAAGCCATTCTCGACTCGGCCCAGGTGATTTATGGCATCTCGTGATCTCGTTTACCTGCTCGACATTCTCGAAGCCGCGCAATTGGTACAGAGCTTCATTGAGGGTGTGGATCGAGAGATGTTCGCAGAAGACATAATGCGCCAATCCGCCGTGATACGACAAGTTGAGGTTATGGGTGAGGCGACCAAACGTCTCTCGGACGAATTTAGAGCCAGTCATCCCGCTATACCTTGGCGCAACATAGCTGGTATGAGAGATATTCTTATTCACGCCTACAACCATGTTGATCTGGAGGAGGTTTGGAACGCGGCCACTAATTCCATTCCAACCTTGATCCGGCAAATTAAACCCCTTATCCCCCCTGAAGGATCATCTCTATAGATGTTAATGGGATCGTTAGCCGAGTTAACTGGGCGGAGTGGGGTTACAGATGAATATCTGTAACCATCTACAGGTTTTCCATTCCTCCACTCCTCCACCCTTCCAATTTTTTACCGACTCCCCGCCTCATCGAGAAAACTCCTCCCACACCCCTTCCGGGTGTCCTGGGGACCGATTCCCCCCGTTCTCAAAAATATAAATGACCCCCTGATCCGTCTGCAAAATGAGGCCGGTGGCAAACTCTTGGATTACCGCCTCAAAGGGCCGTTCCTGGCCGGTGGCGCGGCCCAGCAGTTGGCGAAGCTGCGGCTGGGTACACCAGATTTTGCCAAAGCCGCGCTGGGGCGTCGGCGGGGTTTGGGGCGGGCCAAACTCCGGGCAGAGATACGCCGGCTGGCTCTCATCCCAGGTATCGGCAAAACTGGCAAAGGGCTGGTTGAAGGGCAGCACATAAATGGAGCGGGTATCGCTGCGCCAGAACATCAGGCCGCCCTCAAAATTCTGTACGGCCATCAAGGGGCGCTGCAAACCGGTCGGGCAGCCCAATTGAGCGATCCGGCCGGCCCACACCTCGGCAAAGTTGGCCGGGGGAGTGGGGCAGGGAGGAGGCGATGAGGCGGGGGGAGGCGGGGAGGCGGGGAGGCGAGGGGCGGGAGGTTGAATTGGCGGTGGGGCGACGGCGCTGCTCTGCCAGCTTTGCCCCTGGTCCGCTGACACAAACACCCCGCCGCTGACCAGGGCGGCATAGAGCCGCCCACCGCTAAAGGCCAGGGCGCGCACTCCTTGCAGGGATGAGTTGGCCGGGTCAAACGGTAGCCCGGTATCGGCCCGGCTCCAGCTTTGGCCGCCATCCTCACTGCGATAAAGCCCCACCTCCGAACCCAGGAAAAGTGAATTGTCGGGGGTGAGGATCAGGGCGCGGCTCCACTGGCGGCTGCCGGGAATGTTGGCCGTGAAATCCAGCCAGCTTTGCCCGCCGTTGTCGCTGACGTACAGGCCGCCGCCCAGCGTCCCCAGGTACAGGCGACCATTGGGCGCAACCAGCAGGCTTTGGGCAAAAACGCCGTTTTTATCGCTGGGGACAAGCTGCCAGCGCTGGCCGCCATCGCCGGAGCGCAGCAGCCCGGCGTATTGCAGCCAGGCGTAGACCGTTCTGTCATTGGCAAAGTTGGGTGAAAAAGCAATAGCGCCGATATCGGAGGCGCTTTCGTAGGGTGTACCATCAAACACTACCTGCCAGCTTTGCCCGCCATCGTCCGAGCGCAAAATTTGCCTGGTCTGATAGTTGCCCCCCACCAGCACTACCCCCTCAGGCGCAAAGGTGGGCGAGACGGCCAGGGCGGTTGCCTCAAAGCCGGGAGGCAGCGGCAAATAGTCCCACTGCTGACCGCCGTCGGCGCTGCGCTCAAGCGCCTGGCCCACCGCCGCAAACAAAACGCCGTTGCTGGTCAGGGCCAGCCGGGTCTCGTCCGTTTCATCGGCCCGGGCCGGAAAGCCGGTATCCTGCCAGGCGCGCCCGCCATCAG
>CAZDMM010001005.1:0-2716 GCA_964505845.1 uncultured Caldilineaceae bacterium | reverse complement strand
CCACGTTGCTGAGCGCCTCGCCAGTAATGGCTAACAGGTGACGCACCTGGCGGGTGGTCAGCGGTTGGTCTTCGGGCAGGTCAAGCTTTAGCTCTACCTGAACCATAGAGGATAAGGCGCTGTCTTGCAGCAGTTGCGTGATGCCTTCGGCCAGGCTGAGGCTGTTGGGCTGGGCGCGCAATTCGGCGATGTGCTGGCGAATACCGGCGACGGCGTGATCAAGGGTGAGCGCCGCTTGAGCCAGGTTGTCAGCAGCGGCGCCATCCTCTATCAAACAAGGGGCGCGCCGGGCTGCATTCAGCATCAACCCGGCGGCGTATACCGCTTGCAGGGTGTGGTCGTGCAGGTCACGCCCCAGGTGTTCTCGTTCAGCCGCCAAAATCTGGGCCTCTTCCATGCTGCTCAACTTGCGGTCAATCTCCAGGTCAAATATTTCCAGGGTGCGAATGATGGCCAGCGTGAGGGTCAAACCCAGCAAGCTGCGAAAAACTGGGATGGGAATACTTAACCAGTTTTCCAGCAAGGTGGTATTAAGCCAGTTGGCCGGAAAGTACGGCCCAGGCGGCACAATCAAGCCACTGACCACCGCATAGCCGGCCAGGGCCAGGCCGGCCAGGTATAACATCCGCAAAATTTGAGGTTCGCGGAAAGGGGCGATGAGTTGAGCGGCCTGCCGCCGCAGCCCGTAGGCCGCCAGCGCCGCGCCCGGAAAGCCGATCAAGTAGCGCGTCCAGATATTGCCCAGCCGGTACCACTCCGCCAGCGAGACAGATCCGGCCAGCAACCACACCAGCGCCGCTAACGACCACAGCAGCAGCAGCCCGGCCGGCAGCCAACGCAGCCAGGCCCAACGGTGGGGCATGGGGCGCAGCAGGTCAATGCCAAATTGAAAGAGGCAGGTAAAAGAGAGACTCAATAGCCCCAATTGGATCGCTTTGAGCAAATTGATAAAGGGGGGCGGCAGGTAGGTGGCCTGAATGGGGATAAAAACATCGCCCCACTCGTTAAGGCTGTGGATAAAGCCAAAGAGCGCCAGCCAATGCAGATGGCGCGCCAGGGTCAACCGGCTGTGTCGCCGCGATTGCAGGGTAATCGCCAGCCCCAGCACAAAGAAGACCAGGCCGTAGACAAAGAAAACCAGGGGGCGATTAATGATAAAAAATTCTTGTACCTCGGTGAGCATCTTCAATACCTGTTGGACGGCTGCTTGCTCTTTAGGCAATAGGGATTGTAATCCTGCTTAAGGGGTTGAACAAGCCCAGGGAATGAAATTAGGTTCGCTCGTGTCCACTACCTCGCTAACTTGGGTAACGCTCTTGTTAGCGTTTTCTATTCAGATGGATGAACAAAAATCGCCCGCCAGATTGATGTTGGCGCTTTCTAACAATGATATGCTAGAAGGGTATCAAAAGAGATTCCAGGCCGGGCTTTCTGGAAGAGCGCGGCGGAAAAGGAGGTGGGGCGCCACGTTGGCTGAAAGGAGCCTGATAAATGGTGTTGATAAGCCATGAGTGAATATGGAGCAGCCGCAGTTGGGCATAAATATGCAGGGGCCAACGTAGATCAACATCTGATACAAACTTATCTCCGAGGGTACGGGGAGAAATATTACCAGGAAAATATTTTTGAATATTATCCCGAAGCAAAATTATTTCCGGCTTATATCAAGCGTTATTGCAGCCAGGCCAAGACGGTTCTGGATTTGGGATTCGGTAGCGGTCTGTGGTTTTGGGCTTCTTTTTTACCGGCTTTAGAGCGCATAGATGGCATTGACCTGTATCAAGAAGCGTTGAAAGAAGCTAATCGAGTTTTTGAAGTGAACCAGGTTCCAGCCGGATACCGGGTAGCTCATGGTGAGGTGGGCCACAACTTTACCCTGAAGGATTTGAAAGGGTTAAGCCAGAAGGGCGGCTACTTTGCCTTTCAGGATTATCGCCAGCCCTGGCCGCAGTCCATCACGCAGACTCGATATGATCTTGTCACCGAGCATGGGGGAGGCTTGGGCCAGATGAACTCGGATGCCGAGGTGATCTCTGTGGTAAAAAGGATAAGCCGGGTGCTCAGACCGGGGGGCTGTCTCCTATTTATGAACTTTATGATGGCATCATCGCTCATAGAACAAAAATTAGGGCGAGAGCCGGCTCCGTCGTGGCATCTGCGTTCAGAGCTGTTCAAAGAGGCGCTGCGGCAAGCCGGGCTAAAGTTGCTGGATTTCCACGTCTTAAATGCGCCCCAGGGGATAGATAAGGTGGAGCAGCTCTTTTATGGTTATGCTCAGAAAAAATAACCGTCCTCGGTTTCAAGGGGATATACATAGGAGTTAGAGCAGAAAATCCAGGCTTACCGAGCTGCGGCCGTGGCGGCCCGAACGGCTGAGGTGACGGCGCGGGAGTGGTATCAACAGGCGGCTCGCCGGGCCAGGCTGGCCATCCAGCAGGCCGACCCCGACAACCAGGCTCAGTTACAGGGTTTGTTGGGGTTGTAGGGCAATCGCATACTCCCAAATTATGCGACTGAAGTCGCCCCTATAGGGCTTTCAGCCACAATGTCCGCACGCTACGCGGCGGACAGGTTCTCTCCCCGTCCGCGCAGGCGGATATAATGCCCTTTGGGTACGACCGGCTTTAGCCTTCCAGGAGCGATTTGAGCCCGCCACAAAAAAGACGGAGTACCCCCACGGTGATGCGCTGCGCGAAGGCGCGCATCCCGAAGGGAC
>CAZDMM010001004.1:0-2717 GCA_964505845.1 uncultured Caldilineaceae bacterium | reverse complement strand
ACAGGTCATACTCATTATACCCCATTATTATGCCGCTGGCATCTACGGCTTGGTGGATCGAGCCGAGGCCGTCGGGCAGCAAGTAGCGGCGCAGGCCGGCCTTCTTGGTCATAATCACGCCGGGCAAGTGGAGGTAGCTCCGCCGGCCCTGGTGTAGATGATTTCGGGTAAGGCTGAGGCGGAGTCTAAGGCGAAGTTGGTTGTACTTGCCCTAATTGTCTGCGCCACCCGATCACCAAGACCATTGTAAATGGGCTGAACCGTGGCGGTCCTAAAGGACGCCGAAGGCGCGCAGAGCGCCCTTGCGGTATCGCTCGCTGGGTCGAGACCAGCCGGTTGGCCGCATCCCAGATGTTGGTCAGGCTGCCGGTGCGAAGGAGGTTGCCATTCGCGTCAAAGGCGTAGCTCTGGCCGTTGACCTGGCTCAAGCGATTGGCCGCGTCGTACTGATAACTCGTCGTATTGCCGTTGATGATCTGCTCTAAGCGGTTGCCGACCGGATCGTAACTGTAGGCGTAGGTTTCGCCGGCCTGCCCTGAGCCTGCCGAATGGGTGGTGTAGTTGGCATGGGTCAGGTGGTAGAGCTTGTCGTAGGTGTAGACGATGGTGTGGGTCAGCGGGGTGGTGAGCGGCGACGCGAAGCGGGCGGAGACGTGGCTGGATTCGGCGGGGCCGAAGTTGACAGGGATGAAGGTCCTGTTGGTCGTTATTGGAATATAGTCTCACCCATTCGTCATTCGAGTTATCTTATGCTAAAATGATCGTGACTTTGGATGCGCTCCATAAAAATAGTCAAGCATGAGGTCTAGTCCATCATACCAGATAGAGCGATATGGTTCAACCCCAACCTACCCCTCGATTACCAGGAGTAACGTACGCGGTTAGCAATACTGGCCCCCTGATTTCTGCCTTCCACCGGAGGATACCATGAAGCATCAGTCAGTTCACGAGCCTAAGGCTAAAGTGATGAGCGCCGCCCAGGTGTGGGATGATGCCCAACAAGTTGCTGACGTCTTGCGTCAAAATTTGTTGAAAGCAGAACCGGCTGTTCGGTTGCAGATCCCGCTTTCTGTTTTTTTAGCAGCGGTAGATAACTTTAACCGAGAAGAACTGCTGTTACTTCGCCGCCGCATAGAAGAGCGTCTGGCAGCTTGAGCCGACATAGAAACAACGCGCTTTGAATGATCCGAGCGAAGAGGCGCCGCAAATCGGCGGAGCACAGCGGAGTGGGGTTGGCCTCGAAGCTGGTGAAAAACAGAGCGCCCAGTCGCCGGCGCGAGGCTGCTGCGGTCTCATAAGGGGCCTTTGTTCACTCCGGCGACCTCACCCCGCCTCCTCCAGCGACTTCACCCCCCTTCATCCTTCCAAACCGACCTCCCTGCCTCCCGCCGCTTTCACCGAACTGCCCTCAGTGACCTCATCCCCTTCATCCCGCTGTGCGTGCTTCGCATCCGCCTTCATCCTTTCAATGCCCCTTCACCGCTTCCTTGACCGCTTCGCTGTGAGGATTGACCTGGCTCTCACCGCAACTTCGCCTCACCCTATAATCTCTATACTGATTGCTTTTTTGTCCCGCTCACATTATACTGTCTGTTATGATGAATGAAACAGAGCCGATTAACAGAGAAGCCGCGCTTGTTTATCTTGAGGGTGCTCAAGAGGCGCTCCGCAGCGCCCAGTTCAATCTGGAAGCTGGTTTCTCTGGGGTGGCGATTAACCGAGCCTACTATGCCTTCTTCTACGCGGCTACGGCCTTGCTCCTGACCCTGGATTTAACCCGGAACAAACACGCTGGGGTGCTGGCTGCTTTCCGCGAACATTTTGTCAAAGCCGGTCTTTTCCTGACCGAGGATAGCCATGCCTACGGAGAAGCCTTTGAGTCGAGAAACGTTACCGACTACGAAACATTGGGCCGGGCAGACCACGCCCAAGCCCGTCAGGTCGTTGAAAACGCCGCCCGTTTCCTGGAACGCTGCCAGACTTATTTGAGCGGCAAAGGTTATCTGTGAAAATGTCTTCTTTAGTTCACTTGCAGCCCCACGAGCGTGAGGCCATAGCGGAATACCTGGCTCAACTTCAGCGGCGTTTTCCTGAGCGTATCCTGGCTGTCACCCTTTTTGGCTCCCAAGCCCGCGGCGAGTCCGAGGCTGAGTCGGATATTGACTTGTGGGTATTGGTGGATATTGAAAGTGATGAATTCCGTAACCAACTCTGGCGGCTGGCCTTTGACGTTTCGTTGGAGTTCAACGTGGTGCTCTCCCCCCACGTATTTGGTCAGACTCGTTGGGCTGAAATCCAACGACTTCGTTTGCCCCTCTATCGAGCCATTATGGCTGAAGGTATCTCCCTGAGTCTTGAACCTATCCCGGTTTGATCCCTCTGGACCCCGCAGCGATGCCCCACCCCAATCGCTGACCCTACTGAATGAGCCCCTCTCAACGATTCCACTTTCATACCACGCCGGCCCCTGCGGTGCGTGCCGAAGGCAACGGTGTTCCTCATCCTTCCGCCTTCATCCCTCATCCTTCCACTGACCTCCCCGCCCCTCACCGATTTCACCGAACCGCCCTCAGTGATCTCACCCCTCTCAGCGCCCTCAGTGGTTCCACCCCCTCCCCCACCAAAAAGCGGAGCGATGATTGATTGCTCCGCTATGAGGATTGAGCCGAGGAATTATCTACGTCTCGATAATCATTTTACGTAACGTAATAGAAAGA
>CAZDMM010001003.1:0-2727 GCA_964505845.1 uncultured Caldilineaceae bacterium | reverse complement strand
CCCACCATCATCAAAAAACCTATCACCGTTACCACATTGGGCGACAGGCCGGTCGCTTTAAAGAAATAAGCCAGCGGTTCATACAAAAAACGAAAATACTTACGAGCGGCATCGGTAAACATAAACTATCCTCTCACTAACTTGGCTGGACGGGCCTGTGACGAATTGAGGCGGGTTTCGAGTGGGGGTAGGTGATAAGAGTGAGCCTTACTTTTGTGCTCAATTGTGTCCTGGTATACGTCCAAAACTTTATCTACAATATGATCCCAACTGTAATTACTGGCTTTTAATTGACCCAGCCGGCCCATTTGCCGGCGCAGTTCAGGCCGGTCAAGCAAGCAGCCCAGGGCTTTAGCCAGAGCTTCCACCTGGCCCGGCGGGGTGAGGAATCCTTCCTGGCCATCCACAATTAAGGTGCGATACCCGGCAATATCAGAGGCAACTACCGGCAAACCGGCGGCCATCGCCTCTAGCAAAACAATGCCGAAGCTTTCAAACCCGATGGAGGGGGCGCAGAAAATATCGGCCTGATGGTAAAATTTGGGCAGTTCCTCTGGAGGGACATAACCCACAAATTCCACATCCGTTACGCAGCGCGCTTGAGCAAATCTTTGGTAATCCTGGCCGGCCTGAACCGTAAATGGGCCGACTACCCGCAAGCGGAGCTGCGGATAAGCCGGCTTCAAGCGCCCAAATGCTTCTAGCAAATGCGCGAGGCCCTTGCGCCGGTCTAACCGGCCCACAAACAAAATCGTCAGGGGGTGAGGCGGTGCGCTTAGTTTTGTTTGGGGGGGCTGCCCAAAACGCCCCAAATCAACCCCGTTGGGGATAATGCGATAATCTCCCGGAAACATCTGGCAGGCAAAGGCTTGGGCCGCCCTGGATACGGCAATCAGGCTGTCAAGCTGGCTAAAAAAATAGCGGAAAATTGGCTTACCCTGGGCGTAAAGCCAATTGGGGCGTTCATGGTAGGCGTGAAAAGTGCCCACCGTGACCATCCGTGGCAGAGCAGGGGCCAGCAAAAGCGACCACCAGGTGATACCGGGCGTCAGCGGCTCGTGCAGATGCAGCACCTCAAAGGCTTCACGCTCCAATATTTTTTTTAATCTGATAAAACTTAGGGGGGATAAGCCGACTCTGGCTGTAGCCCCGGCAATACAAACCGTAGCAACATGCTGGGTTACGGCCTGTACTTTTGAAACCGATTTATTGTGGTGGCCGGAACTGGCTGCCAGGATATGAACTTCGTGTCCGCGCTGCTGCATCCCCTGGGCCAGGGCAGCGATATGCTCGGTGACGCCGCCAGGGTAAGGAAAGTCGTAGGGCGAGATTAAGGCGATTTTCATGGTCAGTAGTCAGTAAACAGTAGCCAGTAGACAATAGACAGAGTTGGAGAGTGTAAGCAAAGAACAACGGACCACGCACCACGCACTACGTTGGTTGATCGGCCCAAATGGACACGGTGACAGTCCACTGTTCAGGATAGAGCCTGATCGCTTTTTCGATTTCCGCCACAATAAATTTGACCCCTGCCCGCACCCGCTCTTCCTCACTACCGGCCGCAGGGGGGTGGTAAGGGGGTAAAAAATGGGCCTGGAAGGTATGGTTTGGGCTGCGGCGGCTAAAACCAACTACAATGGGTGAGCCTGTTTTCAGGGCTAAACGCACGTGGCCATCCGGCAACCGGGCCGGGTAGCCAAAAAAGTTAACCACCGGCCCGGTACGGGTAATATCCCGGTCGGCGGCTAAGCCGGCCACCCCGCCTTTTTTGAGGGTGCGCACCAGGTCAAGCAGTGGGCCATCCACGGGGATCAGCTTTAAGCCCTGGCTCATCCGTAAACCACAGATATACTCAAACAGTTCCGGCGGTTCCAGGCGTTCTACCGGGATGGTAATATTCAAGCCTCGCTGCAACATGGCATACAACACCACTTCAATATTACCCAGGTGGGCCGAGGTCATCACCAGGCCTTTCCCCTCGGCCAGGGCGGCCTCAACATTTTCCCAGCCGCTTACCCTGACCAGCCGGGCCGCCGCCCGGTTATCCAGGGCCGGCAGACGAAACAGGTCAAAATAGTTGTAAAGAAGATAACTAAAGGTTAACCTGGCCCGGCGGTTGATTTCAGATTGGCCGGCCTGCTGGCCCATGATCCGCCGCAGGTTCAAGGTGATATTGTCTCGACCTGGCTTATAAAATTGATAAAGAACTCCCCCCAGCCAATGGCACAGAGCATACCCCAACGCTGGAGGAATTTTTGGCGCTGCCACGCCGGCCAACCGATAGAGAAAGTAGGTCAGATTCAAGCTTCACATCACCGCCGCCAGGCCCGGCGGCCATCCGACTTTTTATTTTGAGACGTAAATTTCGCCCAAGCCTCGTTTGGTGGCCCCGGTGGAGCTAACCGCGTCGGCCCCTACGATAAAAGTACCGGGAATAGGGGGGGCGTTTTCTTTAATTTCCTCTCGACATTCGGTAGCGCCGCCGCACTCTTTTTTGCCGCCTTTGAGCGACGTTTGATTTTGGGTAAAGATACCCCACTCAAATTTAGAAACCCCATTTGGATCACGCACAATAAAGTTGATCCTCACTTTATCATCGGTGCCAAACTCCTGCCCATCAGGGAACTCAATAATTACCTGCAAGGGGCTGGGCGGTGGTTGGGTGGGCTGGGGCGGGGCCGGCGGCTGAGTCGGCGCCGGCAGGCGGGCGGGATTGGGCCGGCGCGC
>CAZDMM010001002.1:0-2731 GCA_964505845.1 uncultured Caldilineaceae bacterium | reverse complement strand
CCAGCGATGAAAATCCCTCACCCCGTCGCTGGCGCGACTCCCCTCTCCCTGAGGGAGAGGGGTTGGGGGTGAGGGCTATTTACAGGAGGAAAATACCATGACGGAGCAAACAAAATTAAGCCGCCGGCACTTTTTGCAGTTATCGGGCGCGGCCGGCGCAGCGGCCATGTTGGGCGGACTGCCCATCGCCCGGCGGGCTTCGGCCCAAACCAAGACCATTAATGTTTTAACCGTAGGCGACCCGTGGGACCTGGCCCTACAGACCGTCGTTAAGCAATTCACGGACAAAACCGGCATCGAGGTTAAAATCGAATCGCTGGGTTACGTCGCCCTCCAGGCGCGCCTGGTCAATGCCTTCTTGACCAAGACCGCCGACGCCGACGTGATCGCCGTTGACCAGATGTGGGTTAGCCAGTACGCCGACAACGGCTGGATCCGCTCGCTTGACGAGTTTATCAAGGCCGACTCTGACACCGGCATTGATGATTTTCTGCCCGAAGTCCTCTACTCGTCCAATACCTGGCGCAATCAAGTCTGGACGCTGCCGATAGGCGCGTATGCCCAGGGCATTATGTACCGCACCGACGTCTTTGAAGCCGCCGGCCTCGATCCCCTGCCGGCCACCGTCGCCGACGCTGCCGAGTGGACCTGGGACAAATACTTTGGCATGTTGGAAAAACTCAACGGCATGGAAGTGGACGGTACCAAATTCTTCGGCACCACCGTGATCGGCGCGCAGCCGGTGCCGGTAGTCCATATGTACACCCAATTGGCCGCCAGCTATGGCGCGCGCTGGTTTACCAAATTCCCCGAAGCCCCCTGGGACTTCACCCCGACCATCAACAGCGCCGAAAACGTGGCCGCGCTCACCGATTGGAAGAAGCTGTACAGTTGGTCGCCGCCTGAGTCCATCAACTACCTGTGGTTTGACGCCGGTACCCGCTTCTCGCAAGGCGATATTGCCATGTTCTACCACTGGACGCCCTACTTCTACCTGGTTAACAACGAAGGCTACCTGACCGGCACGCCCTCGCCGGTGGTGGACAAATTCAAAACCGCCGTGCTGCCCAGCAAACTCCCCGGCGCCTCCAAGCTGCCCGCCGCCGAAGCCACCGCCGAAGCTACGGCTGAGGCCGCCGCCGCCGAACCCGGCTCGCAGCAGATGGTCAGCCTGGGTGGTTGGTCCCTGGGCATGCCCTCCACGTCGGCTAACCAGGATGAAGCCTGGCAGTTCATCAAGTGGGCTACCGGGGCCGAGGGGCAAAAAGCGATGGGCCTGGCCAACACCAAAGGCTACCAATTTGCCGATTTCAGCCGGCTGTCGCTGTATGAGGACGCCGAACTGCAAAAGATTTATCCATTCCTGGGCACCCAGCTTGAAATGATGCGGCTCGGCAACGGCAAGGTGGTCCGTCCGCCGGCCCCCATCTACACCTCCCTGGAAGGCGTTTACGGCCTCAATATCAACCAGGTGATGAGCGATGCCATGGAGCCGCAAGCGGCCCTGGATTTGACCCAAACTCTCTTCCAGAATATTCTGAGCGGCAACAACATGATTCCGTACAACGTCGAGAGCTACGACGACACGCTGGAGAACACCAAGGCTTTGATCAAGAGTTTGTCGGGTAAATAGCCTCCTACCCCTGTCATCGCGAGCGAAGCGAAGCAGTCCCCATATCGCAACCTGGGGATTGCTTCGGCCTCGCAATGACAACCGGGTAATTCCGAGCAATCCTCCATAATGGAGAGGTGGTCATTGCGCAGACATAAATCCTTACCATACTTGCTTATTGCACCGTCAATCATCGTGCTGCTGTCGCTGGTGCTTTACCCGATGGCCTTTGCGCTGATTAACAGCTTCTATTTTTGGAACCTGCAAACCAGCCCGACGCCCATGTTTTTCAACGGGCTGGCTAACTATAAGATGGTTTTCCAGACCACGCCCTTTCTGGCGACGCTCAAAAATACCCTGCTGTTGTCGGTGCTGGGCACGCTGGCGCAATTCTCCCTGGGCATGGCGATAGCTTTGTTGTTAAATACCCACCTCAAGGGGATGACCCTTTTGCGCGCCCTGTTGATTATGCCGGTGACGGTTGCGCCGGTGGTGGTGGGGTTTCTGTTCCGCTACCTGTTTGCCCCGGAGGGCGGCATTTTGCCCTGGCTGTTGAAAGGGGTGGGCGTGCCGGTGCCGCCGCAAGGCATGCTGGGCAACGCCAATACCGCCCTGTTGAGCATCGGTATTGCCGATACCTGGCAGTGGACGCCCTTTTTCGCCATCGTGCTGTATGCCGGGCTGCTCTCCATCTCCGATGATATGCTGGATGCGGCGCGGGTAGATGGGGCTAAAGGCTGGAACATGTTCTGGTACATTACTCTCCCTACCCTGCGCCCGGTGGCCGCCTTTCTGGTGATGATTCGCTTTATGCAGTTGTTCAACAGTTTTGACCTGGTTTACGTGCTCACCGGCGGCGGGCCGGGCACCTCCTCACGCACGCTCAGTTTTAATTTGTACCAGGAAGGGCTGGTCAACTACAACATCGGCTTGACCGCCGCCATGACCTGGCTGATCGTCATTATTGTCACCATTATCATTAATTTGTACATCGGTTTTGTCTTCCGCGAGCAGGAGGTTTGAGCATGCCCCTCACCAGCCGTCAAAAGGTTATCCTCTATGCCCTATCTAGCCTGGTGTTGCTGATTTTCATCGGCCCGATTCTGTGGTTTATCCTGC
>CAZDMM010001001.1:0-2736 GCA_964505845.1 uncultured Caldilineaceae bacterium | reverse complement strand
GCAAATTTTTGCCAACATTGCCCACCGTCTAGCCGCCGAAGCTCCACCCCCTAAACCCCACCAAACCTTTGAGGAGCGGTTGGACGAAGTGGTGGCCTTTTTAACCGCCAAGGGTTTTGTGGTAGATTGGGAAAGCAAAGACAACAGTTACTTAATCCATGCCTACTCTTGCCCTTACCGGCAGGTGGCCAAAACTCATGGTGAAGTTTGTTTGCTAGATAAGCAAATTATCAGCAGCATGCTGGCTACCACTCCCACCCGCATCGCGTGTCTGACCACCGACGACAACCATTGTACCTATCGTATTGCTCAACCCATCGAGTTGATTTTTGACATCCCGTAAACGGCGGGTCTATTGTAACACAGGTGGCTTTGCTTGGAAAAGAAGACCTCAGAGTTTGAGGTCTGGCCCAAATCCTGACCGGCTTCTACAAACCGGTTTTTTATTCAGTAGGGCTATGCTGTTTTTACATAGCGGTGTTGTCACAACCAAAAGGTGACAAATCTCAGCCGGTTCCGGGCGCTTTGTCACTTCCCTGGCAAAAAACTTTATCTTATAGTATATTCGTCCAGAAAAATTTTTGCCGGAACCGGCCCAATTTCAACCGTAGAAATTTATCTGGACCTTTCTTTATAGAGAAGGAGTGATAAGCGTGAAAGACCGCTTTGGACGAGAAATTAATTACCTCCGCCTGTCTCTCACCGATCGTTGTAAACTGCGCTGCGTTTATTGTATGCCCATGCAAGGGCTAACCTTTGTGCCAACCCCCGAACTGCTAACCGCCGCCGAATTAGAACAGGTGGTCCGGGCTGCGGTTGAAGTGGGCTTTAACAAAGTCCGACTCACCGGCGGTGAACCCCTCCTGCGCGCCGATATTGTTGACATTGTGCGCCGCCTGGCCCATATTGACGGGGTAGAGCATTTGGTGATGACCACCAACGGCTACCGCCTGGCCTATATTGCCCAGGAGTTGGCCGAGGCCGGGCTGAAGCGAGTCAACATCCATGTGGACTCCCTGCGCAAAGAATCGCTGGAACGAACCATGCGGCTGGGTTCGCTGGATAAAGTTTGGGCCGGCATCGAGGCGGCTGAAAAAGCCGGGCTGACCCCCATCAAACTGAATGCGGTGATTACGCGGGGGTATAACGATGACGCCGCGGTTGACCTGGCCCGGCTGACCCTGACCAAACCCTGGCAAATTCGCTTCATCGAGCTGATGCCCTTTGGCGGCCCCACCGAAATTCAACTGGAACATTACGTCTCCAGCGCCGAAGTCAAAAGCCGGATTGAGGCCGAACTTGGCCCCTTATTTGAAACCAACGACGGCAAACTGGACGGCGAAGCCCGCATCTATCGCCTGGCCGGGGCCGAAGGCGCGATTGGCTTTATCAGCCCCATCAGCGACCCGTACTGCGACGACTGCAACCGCATGCGCCTGACCGCCGACGGCCGCCTGCGCATGTGCCTGCTGACCGAAGACGAGATCAACTTCCGCGATACCTTGCGCGGTGGCGGTACCCAACGCGATTTAGTGGCCCTGTTTGAGCGGGCCATTGTGGGCAAGCCGGTGGGCCACCAGTTGCGCAACGGCTATTTTGCCGAGAATCGCACCATGAGCCAGATTGGTGGGTGAAGAGATTGGAGGATTGGAGGAATGGAAGATTGGTTTAAAGATTATCTATCCTCCAATCCTCCAGCCTTCCCAACCTCCATCTCGTTAGCTTCTTTTTTGACAAATCCACACCATTGAGTATACTTGTTTTCGTTGCTGCGGGGCTGTAGCTCAGTTGGGAGAGCGCGACAATCGCACTGTCGAGGCCAGGGGTTCGAATCCCCTCAGCTCCACCAACCAGTAGGCAGTAATCAGTGACCAGTGATCAGAAATGGCTGGTTTTTGGCTACTGACTACTGATTACTGATTACTGAAAACTAAATCCGGGGGCTGTAGCTCAGTTGGGAGAGCGCTTGAATGGCATTCAAGAGGTCAGGGGTTCGACTCCCCTCAGCTCCACTAAATAGTTGTCAATTGTGAATAGCCAATTGTCAATGAGGTTCAGTAACCCTCGCTCTTGCTTGTGAAGCGGGGGTTTTTATTTGGAAGTTTGGGAGATGGAGGGCTGGAAGGCTGCATTACCATTCTTCCACTCCTCCAATCTTCCACTCCTCCGCTCCTCCATCCTTCCCCTCGCTGACTCGCCGATTCGCTGATTCGCTCATTCTTCGCTACAATGGCAAAAATTTATCTGCAAGGGGGAGCAACGAACCCATGTCTCTACCAAAATCTGAATTTATCTGGTTTAACGGCAATTTTGTGCCCTGGGATGAAGCCAAAATCCACGTGCTATCCCACGTACTGCATTACGGCACCAGTGTTTTTGAAGGCATCCGGGCCTACCAAACACCGGGCGGCCCGGCGGTGCTGGGTCTCAAGCCTCACCTGCGCCGGCTTTACAACTCCTGCAAAATCATCAACATGCCCATTCCCTACAGCCCCGAAGAGTTGGGCCAGGCCATTGTGGCGACGGTGGCCGCCAACAAACACAATGCCTGCTACATCCGCCCGCTGGTGTTCCGTGGCTACAACGTGCTGGGGGTTGACCCGCGCAACTGCCCGGTGGAAGTTATCATCGCCACGTGGGAATGGGGCGCTTACCTGGGCGCCGACGCTATCGAGAAGGGGGTGGACGTGGCCGTGAGCAGTTGGCGGCGCATGGCCCCCGATACCCACCCGGCTA
>CAZDMM010001000.1:0-2739 GCA_964505845.1 uncultured Caldilineaceae bacterium | reverse complement strand
ATATCATAAGCTTGGCAGCAGAGTTTTGGCAAAAATGTAAGACTTTATTCCCATTCAAAAATAAAAATACACGTATTGACAAACTCGCCTTTTTGTGTTATTATAACAGATAATTACACGTAATTCAAATATATTCTTTTGTAAATACAAGGAGATAACCAATGACAGAGGATATGAAATCAAACGGCAATGGCGACCCGGTGGCCGAGGAGACGGTGGCTCAAGAAAAGGTAGAGTCTGCCGAGGCCAAGGCCAGCAAAGCCAAAAGCGCCGCCAGGGATACCATCAACGAAGCCTTTAAGCAGGTGGAAAGCTTTACCGAAAATTTGGGTAAAGCCCTGGGCAGCGCGTTGCAGGATCGGGCAAACGTGGTGATGGTGCGGGTAAACAATGACAGCCTGGATTATCTGGACATGCTGGTGGAGGCTGATGTGACCAAGAGCCGCTCCGAGAGCGCCGCTTTCCTCATCAATGAGGGCATTAAGGCCAATGAAGCCTTGTTCAACAAGATCCGAGAGATTACGGACCAGATTGCCTCTTTGAAGGCCCAACTGCGCGGCACCGTCAGAGGGGAATAAGGGTTGAGGGTGGTAGTTAAAAAAGGGGGAAGCCAAACGCTTCCCTCTTTTTTATTGAGCACAAATTTGTTGATAAAAACCTGTTTTCTCGCATAGCGGAAAATGGGTTTCTGAATTTCCGCTAATCTTTTTTCCGGGCTGGCTTGACCAGTTCGTAGCGAAATTCAACCAGCATAAATTGGCCCGGCTGCAAGGTGACTTTGAGTTGGGCCAGGTCAACCAGGTCAATGATGTACTCGCCCGTAGCCAGCGCGCCAAATTCGGTGGCGTAATCGCCCAATTCCGGCTTGGTGCCGGTCAATTGGGGCGGACTCTGCCAGGGGCCGCTGCGGATAACTACCGGGTGATCTTTAAGACCGGCGGCCCGCACCGCAATGGTGCCTACTACCCCTTCTTGGGTTTGGATAATACGCCCCTGCCAGGCATACACCGGCGTGGCGGTTGGAGTACGGGTGGCCGTAGGGATGGGCGTGGCGGTAAAGGTGGGCCGCACGATAGCCTCTGTAGGGGTGGGGGTAATGGTGGGGGTGGGCCGGCGGGGCAGAGCGCCCTGGCCTACCACCGGCGGCGAGGCGGCTAACGTCGAGGTGGCGGTCGGAGAAAATTCCACCTGGGCGGCGCCGGCCCCGTCCACAAAGAGCCGCACCCCGGCCCCGGTATGCAGCGCCTCAACGAGATAAACGCCGGGCGCCAACCCGCCAAACTCGCAGGCCAGCCCACCCAGCAACGGGTTGGGTCTGACCTCGCAAAACTGCTCGGCCCCCCGAACTGAGCGCAGCGCCGCCACCTGCCCGGCCTGGCCGGCTATTCGCACCGAAATCGTAGAGTCCATCAGGGCGGTGGCGACGGCCTGGTTATCATTTTTGAGCAGGCGTCCCTGCCAGCCCACAATACCGGGCGGCAGGGTCTCCGATTTAAAAATGGTCATAATTCTCTCTTTTTCAAAAATCATGACCGGCAAACTTAACCCCAAACCTTCCGGTGCAATCACGTAGAAGCCGGGTTTTACATCTTCAAACTGGCAGCTATCCGGGTCAGCCACACCCTGACCCGTCACACAGCGCCGCTCGCCCCCCAGGGTTTCACCTGCGGTTCGCAGCCGCACCGGCAAACCCGGCACCCCTGCCACTTTGACCGCCACCGTAGAGAGCGCCGTTTCCACAGGCTGCCGTTCGGTTACCAGGCCCAGCCATTGAGCCAGCGGGGTAGGGTTAGGCGTAGGCGTGTCGGTTGGCGGCGGTGGGGTAGCGGGGGGGGCGGCCGTCTCAACCGGGACCGGCGGGCTGGTGGGGAGGGGAGTAAAGGTTGGTGGGCCTGGGGTAAAGGTGGGCAGCGGCGGCGGGGTGGGCGTCACTGTTGGCGGCGCCTGGGGTCGAAATTCAACTCGGGTTTCGGTGTTGGGCTTTAATTCCACCTCAAAGCGGGCGTTCAAACCGAGCGGTTCGATAATATATTTGGCCGGGGTCAGGGCGGTAAATTCCACCACATCCTGGCCCAACTCTGCCGGCTTTTGCCCGGTATCGGCGGTGTTGATCACTTGGGCCAGGGTTGACAGGCGCACCGGCTGACCGGTGCGGCCCACCACCTGTACCAACAAGCGGGAAAAATTGGCCCCGATGCCAAACTTTTCAGCCGTCACCGCGCCTTGCCAGGTTTGCCCCTCAACCGGGGTGACGGTAGGCGGCGGCGCTGCGGTTTGGATGGCCTGTGTCGCTGCAACTGGCGCAAATTTGCTGACAGCATCATTGTCAGAAACCACCTGGGAGGTTGAAGGGGTGGTTTGGGCCGCTGCAGCGGGTCGAACTGGCTGAACCGGCTGAGTCAAAAATATTCCGGCCGCTGAGATTATGATTGCAGCCCATAAATGCTGCCCACGCAGGGTCATACCTTCAATCATCTCTCCCTCAAAGTAGCCCAAAATGTACCATGATTATACGTCCACCGGGCCGTTTCCTTCAAACCACGCCTGCTAATAGGATTGCATCCCCTGCTAAATCGAGTTACAATTAGCCAAATTCAGCAGAGCCAAATTGATCGCAGGGCGGCATCCCCACGCGTCTGCTGCAAGTAAAAATTGGCTCTGCTGTCGCAGACGTATCCCGACGCGGCTGCTTGAGCAATCCGGTTCTCAAACTCAGTTTGAGAATCAGCTTATGAAACG
>CAZDMM010000999.1:0-2739 GCA_964505845.1 uncultured Caldilineaceae bacterium | reverse complement strand
GGCCGGCTCCGAGCCAGGCCGTTTTGCCCGCCGCCGGCCCAGGTTTTTATCTGCCCTATGCCCGGCCCGACTCGCTGGCCGGCCGTTGGTTGGTCTGGCTGCGGCGCTATGCACGCTGGTGGCAAGAGCAATATTGGCCCGCCCAGGGCGACGGCTGTACCACCTTTATCTTGGGGGCCGGCCTGGCCCTGCTCATCAGCTTTGCTTTGGGCCTGACGCTCTTCCAACTAACTTTATTAGCCATTGGCCTGACCGTGCTGGCCGGGCACATGCCCTCAGCTTTGTCCGCCCCCGAAGGGGGACGGCTTCAGTCGGTTGTGCAACTGTTGCTGCCCTGGGTCATGGGCGCCGCGCTCTGGTCAAACTTAACGATGCCCAGTCTCTTATTGGCTTTATGCTATTGGATTAGCTATTTAGGCGGATTACGCATGCTGGGCCGGCATCACCGGGCGGAGTGGCTCTTCTGGCTGGGCCAGGTGGCGGCGCTGCTGCTGCTGCTGGCGCTGCGCCAACTGCCGGGAGGAGCTTTGCTGGGCGTGCTGCTGGCGGCCCAACACCTTGTCCAGGCCAAATTTAATTCCCCCGCCGATTTTCTGCCCAAAGTACAGCCCTATTTGGTGGGCAGCATCTTGGTGGCCGGCTGGTCGTTGGGCAATTTTTTAAACGTTTGAACGCTACACGTTGTCACGCTGATGTTGACCTGGCTTCTTATTGCCCTGGTAGTTATCTTCCTTATCGGGCTGCTGCTGTACTGGCAGTTTATTCTGGCCGAAGGCGCTTACCTGGGTGCGCCGCTGGTGGCCTTGCTGTATGATTGGACAGCCGAGCGATACAACAACATCAAGGAGTTTGAGCCGGAATCGGAAGATTTTTGGGTGGGCCAGCCCCTGGCGCAGAGAGTAGCCCACCAACCCCAGGCCATCGTGCTTGATGTTGCCACCGGAACCGGCCGAATCCCGCTCAACCTGCTCCGCCAGCCGAGCTTTCAAGGCCGCGTTATCGGCCTGGACCGCGCCTCAAAGATGCTGGCCGTGGCCCAACGTGAACTCAGCGGCCACCCAGGCCGGGTGCTGCTGATCCAGGCCGACGCCATGCATTTACCTTTAGCCTCCAACAGCGTCCCGCTGGTTACATGCCTGGAAGCCCTGGAATTTTTACCTGACCCGGCTCAGGGATTAGCGGAACTGGTGCGAGTTTTGCAGCCCGCCGGCCGAAAGTTTCTTCAGCGGGGCTGGCTTTTGACCAGCCAACGCATCGGCTGGGAAGCGCGCCTGATGCCGGGCAAAACCTGGCGCAGAGAGCAGTTGCTTCAGATTTTTAGCCGCTTTCCACTGCGCTGTGTCAATATCCAGGCCTGGCAAGATATTTACAACCTGGTCTGGGCGCAAAAGGTTGAACATTAAACGTTAGACCGTTCGACTTACAACGTTTAACGTTAAACGAATTTCCAGGCCGTAGCCGCGCCGATGGCCGCCAAAACCAGCAGCAAGGCAATACCAAAGCCAATCACCGTAAAACGGAATTTCTCGGTGTCTTGTCCGGCCTTTTTGGCCCGGCCGGCTCCAAACTCCAACCCTCCTACGGCCAAAAGCGCCACGATGACATGCTCACCCGTAAAACGCATGTCGGCCCACTTTTGCAGCATAACGTACAAAATAATTCCCAAGACCACCTGGATATAGACCCCAATCCGCGAAAAGAGCAGCAGCCGGGCGTCCAAATCACTCCAGCGTTGCCGGCTCAGCAAACCCAGCAAAGCCTTTACCACGGTGATAACAATTAAAGCCAGGGCAACCCAACGCCACCCTGAATGAGCTTGGATCAAAAATTCAACCATATCTTTCCTCTTTGAATGTGGAATGAACTCCGATTGTAGCACGAGCTTAAGGGAGCGACAAGATGGGCTGACCTGTCTGGCAGGTAAAAGTGGCGTAAAGGTTCGGGAAAATCGGGCCGTTACCCCCAATAATTTCATTGACACCGCTTACAGAGCGTGTTACAATTTTTTCGGTGGTTTGGCGTAAAGTGCAAAGGAAAGGACTTATGAACCTGCCCCTTGATGATAAAATGGAGACCCTGGAGAGCATCCAGACCTTTTTTGATGAAACGCCCACCGGGATGTTTTTGCTTGACCGGCGGGGCCGCGTTCATCTGAGCAATAACGCGGTTGAACAACTGGCGCAGCGCCCTAAAGAGGATATGGCCGGCCAGAGCTTTGGCGAAGCCCTGGGCTGTATTCACACCCTGGACCACCGCGATGGCTGCGGCTACGGCTCTATTTGCGGCGAGTGTTTCTTATTGATAGCAGTTAAACAAGCCCTCAAAACCCAGCAGCCCGTCGAAGCGGCAACAGGCACGCTGGCGATGGGGTTGAAAGGCGGAGGGGTGGTGCGCCCTCAGCTTAAAGCCGAGGTTAGCCCTTTGACTCACCAAAAACGCTTATATCTGGTCATGTCGGTAAAAGAAGCCTCCGGTACAACCTGACAGGTTATCAATGCCAGCAAGTCAATTAAACTTAAACGTTCAACCACGCAAACGCGAAGACAGCAGAGGTATCCGGCTCGCTTTACTTCGCGTTTTTGTTGTCAACTCAAATTAATTTCCGGTGAAACTATCGTCAACGAAAGGAATACAATATGGCTGGCAAAAATGAACCACCCCACCCCCTGCTCCAGTTTATCCAGCGCCTGGCCGAAGGAGAAACAGCTTTTGACGCCCCCACGGCGGCTGAGGTTCCCG
>CAZDMM010000998.1:0-2740 GCA_964505845.1 uncultured Caldilineaceae bacterium | reverse complement strand
CCTGGATCATGGCATTCTTAACGCGAATTTCCTGATCCTGGCGGCGGCTTTCGGTATCATCGCGCAGGGCAATCAACACCCCGGCCGGCCTGGGCGGGCCGGACACACGCCGCCATGGCCAATAAAACGAGACATAATTTACCAGGGGTAAGGCCTTATAATTCCAAAAACGGTCAGACTCTTTAACCTCCCGCTCCACACAGCGGTTTTGGGCCAGGGCCAGCCGCCGAATATCATCATCGCTGGTGTCAAGATCAGCCAGCCGCCGGCCAATGAGGGCATCTTTGTAACCCAGGCGGCGGTAAAGATTGGCCGCAATGCCGCTCACGTAGCGCACAATGCCGTTGGGATCTGCAAAAATAATGCCGTCCTGCTCGCCAAAGGGCGATAATTCTTCCGCCCCGGCCACCTGTCCATACGAAACCATCAGTTGTAACTTTCGCAGCGCCTGCCGAAAGACGATACTGCGCAGCCGGTGGCGCTCGTATTCAATCAAATTGGTCACAACAATCAATGCGGCCGCCACAGCCGGTTTTTCGCTTTTGCCCGGCTGATAGCCGACGCAAGGCGGTGGAAACAACACCGGCAAAGCCAGCCTGACCACCGGCGCGCCCTCTGAAATTGTACTGCGATGCTCTTTTTGAGCCTGCCCTGTTGTAAGCGTGCGCAACACTTCGGGACGCTGACGGCTGGTGACCACGTAACCCTCACGGCTTTTGTTATAAACGTGGGCCAGAGAGTGAGGCTGGGCATGGGCCAGCACAATCGCCTCGGTTTCTGATTTGCGGCCATACAGCAGAATATCCGCCCGGCTTAAATCGGCCACAATACCCATCTGCCGCTCAATCATGTGCAGAAAATCACAACTGGCTTCATCTAAATTAAAACAGGAATTTATGGCCTCATGCATAACTCAGTATCTTTAATCATCAGTTTACAGTTGGCCGTTCAAGGTTGAACCCAGCAGTTCCGGCTGGCCGTTGACCATTGCTTCAGCCGCCATCTCCTTTTTACCGGCCGGCTGCACCGTTACCAACCGGATAACGCCATTGCCGGTGGTCACATAAACTCCCCCTTTGTGCCTGAAGAGCAAACCGGGGTTAGCCTCCAGGGGGCCGGTGGCCTTTGGCGCAACCTGGACCGCTATAATTTTGATCAACCCGCGCGGCCCATAGGTAAAGGCGCCGGGCCAGGGGTTGTAAGCCCGCACCTGCCGCTCAATTTCCACCGCCGAGTCTAGCCAGTTAATTTCCCCCTGTTCTTTTTTAAGGCGCGGGGCCAGGGTGGCCAGGTGGCTGTCTTGAGGTTGAGCTTCAAGCTGGCCGGCCAGCCAGGCCGGCAAAGTTTCAACCAGCAGAGCAGCCCCCACCTCGGCCAGCTCAACCGTTAAGCTTCCGCCGGTATGATGGGGGGTGATGGGCACAGCCCGGCGGGCCAGCATGGGGCCGGTATCCAATCCCTCATCCATCAGCATGATCGTAACCCCGGTTTCGGCGTCGCCAGCGCGAATGGCAGCGGCGACGGGCGCTGCGCCACGCCAGCGGGGCAATAGCGAGGCATGCACATTAAGGCAGCCATATTTTGGCAGCGCCAGCACATTTTTCCGCAAAATTTGCCCAAAGGCCGCCACCACCATCACCTCGGGCCGGAGGGCGGCCAACTGAGCCACCACGGCTTCATCCTTAAGAGTTTCCGGCTGCAACACCTTCACGCCGGCCTGTTCCGCCACTACTTTCACCGGCGGCGGCGTCACCTGTTTGCCGCGCCCGCTGGGCCGGTCGGGCTGAGTGACCACAGCCACCACTTCCCACCCCCTTCCTACTCCCCCTCCTTTTAGGGGGGGGCTGGGGGGGGGTAACAACGCTTTCAAGATGAGCACGGCAAAATCCGGCGTTCCCATAAAAATAAGTCTGGTGGTCACCAAAGGCTCCTTTGGATTGTCATTTTACCCACAATTCTGCAACCATCAACTTAAAATCGCAAATTGCCTTAACCCCAAATTTCCCAAAAAATCTTTGGTACTGTTGCCACTGTACCAAAGCTGTGTTAGAATTGTTTATGTTGTTATCTTTAGCAGGTCTTTAACCTCAAACAACAAATCAAATTAATTTGGAGGAAAAATCAATGAACGACATTACTGACAATGACAAATTACTGGCTGCTCTTTCTTACCCCATTGGTATCGTCGCTATCGTCATCTTGTTAGTAGAAGACATGAAGAAGCGACCGTTCCAAAAGTATCATGCGGTTCAGGCGTTAGCGGTCAATATTGTCATCATTGTTTTAAGTATTGTTTTAGGCTGGACTATTGTTTTGTCCTGTGTGCCGCTTTTGCTGTGGTTAGTCTGTTTTTATTGGGCCTTCAAAGCCTATCAAGGTGAATATTTTGAAATTCCTGGGTTGACCGGCTTTCTCAAAGGGCAAGGCTGGATTTAAAGCCGTTAAAGATTTCCATTTATTCTAACCTACAACCGAATCTGTAGCCTTTACTCCCCCGTCAAGCGCGGGGGATTTTTTATTTGTGACTTATTTTGAAGCTGGCTCGGCTTTGCACTATAATAGGCACGAGTCCGTTGTCAGTTGTCAGTTGGCATTTGCCCTAAATAACTGACCACACCCCTTCCGGGTGTCCTGGGGACTGACCACTCAATGTCATTAAGTTAGCGTAGTTTAGCCCCTTGTGGACGGGCACGAGGCCCTATGCTACGAGCTTAACTTAACGACATTGACTGACCACTGA
>CAZDMM010000997.1:0-2740 GCA_964505845.1 uncultured Caldilineaceae bacterium | reverse complement strand
ATCCCCCGGCTGAGGCTCACCCTTGGCCAGACGGGTCTCATCATTGCCATGACCCCCCCGGTCGTCGCCCGGTTCGGGTTCACCCCGCCGGCTGATGACCCCGTTATCGTGACCATGACCGCCCCGGTCGTCGCCCGGCTGAGGTTCACGTGCCCACGCCAGACCATTCACACTCAGTAAGGTCACTACCAAAATGAATAATCCAAAAATAGTTAGCCGTTTCATTGATTATACTCCTTCTGTTATCTACTATCGGCCCCCCAATTTTATGCTCTCATCATAACATCATCACCTTTAGCCCGTAACGGACGATGGTTGGAAGATTACCCTGGACCTTAGTCACCCCTCTTTTCCGACTTTAGTCCGATGATACTTTTTGGTCCTGAGGTATAATTAGAAATATCATGTAAAATGAGTGGGGAGAGGGGGAAGATGATGCCAACCCAGATCGTAGCTTTCTTAAAACGCCTCAGTTTGGCCCAACGGTTCATGCTGGCTAGCCTCTTCATTCTGGTCTTCGGGATGCTGGGCATTGGCTGGTGGGTGGAAAAACAAATCGAAGTGGGAGTGGTCTATCGTTCAGCCGCAACCACGGCGCTCTACGTCGACAGTTTCATCTCCCCGCTGCTCCAGGAACTCGAGCAAACGGGGTCATTAAAACCCGAGCATAGAGAGGCGCTGAGTAACCTCCTGCAGGATACGCCTCTGGGCCAACAGATTGTCGCGTTCAAGGTGTGGGATCAGACAGGCCGGGTGGTGTACAGCACCGATCCGGCGACGATAGGCCAGGTATTTCCGATGCATGAGGGCCAGGCCCTCTCCTGGAGCGGCCAGATGTCGGCCCAGATTAGCGATCTGGAGGAGGCCGAGAACAGGCCCCAGCGAGCCATTCGGCCCCAGTTGCTTGAGATTTACAGCCCGGTGCGCTCCAGCGGCAGCCATCGGATTATCGCGGTGGCCGAGTTCTATCAGATGGTCGATGACTTGCAGAAGGAGGTCAACGCTGCTCGCTGGCGAAGTTGGCTGGTGGTGGGAGTGGCGATGCTCATCATGTATATCCTTCTGGCGGTCTTTGTCCACAGAACTGGCAACACAATTGATCGACAGCGAATTGAATTAGCCCACCAGGTGGCCCGATTAACTGAACTGCTGACCCAAAATACAGAACTCCAACAGCGGGTGCGCCGCGCCGCCGCCAGTGTCACCACCCTTAACGAGCGCCTCTTGCGGCGAATCGGGGCTGAACTGCACGATGGGCCGGTGCAAGACCTGGGCCTGGCTGCCCTGCAATTGGATGCCGTCATCAGCCGCAGTGAAACTTGTTGCCTATCCCAAACAGAGGCGCAACAATGCTCTGTCCAACTGACAGCGATTGAGACCTCCCTCCAAAGTGCGATGAAGGAACTGCGAGCCATTGCCGGCGGCTTGGGCTTACCCCAGTTGGCTGAACTGAACCTGACCGAGACGGTCGTGCGAGTGGTCCGTGCTCACGAACGCCGGACCGGAACCAAAGTTGCGCTGCGGCTTGACCGCCTGCCTGAGCGAACCTCCTTGCCGGTCAAGATCACCTTATACCGCCTCATTCAAGAGGCCCTGAACAATGGGTATCGGCATGCCGGAGGGGTAGGCCAACAAGTCCAGGTGTGCGGCAAAGGGGATTATCTGACGGTCGAGGTCTTAGACCAGGGACCGGGCTTCGAGCTGAAGCGAGTAACAGACTGGAACGACCATCTGGGCCTGGTGGGCATGCGGGAACGCGTGGAGAGCCTGGGGGGATTATTCCAGATTGAGAGCCAACCAGAACAGGGCACGCGCGTCACTGCCCAGTTATTTCTTCAAGCTGATGGAGGTAGCCATGAGCGATAGTCTTCAAGTGGTGATTGTAGACGACCACACCTTGTTCCGAGAGGGCTTGGCCACCATCCTCGCTGCCCAAGCCAATATTGAAGTGGTGGGACAGGGAGCTAATGCGGAAGAAGCAGTGCGGCTGGCCCGGGACTTGTTGCCTGATATTATCCTTTTGGACATTGATATGCCCGGTGATGGTCTGAGAGCAGCCCGGATCATTGCCGATCTTTGTCCGGTGACCAAGATCGTGATCCTCACTGCCTCTGAAGAGGATGACCACCTGATTGCTGCGCTTAAAGTGGGGGCGCGGGCCTATATCCTCAAAGGGGTGGCGGCCAGGGAACTGGTGCGCATCCTGCGGGCGGTGTGGGCCGGCGAGAGTTACGTCCCTCCTGCTTTGGCCGCCAGCCTGTTGCTAGAGATGCGGGAGGCAAAACCCCACGAGCGGCAGCCAGCCAGTCCCTTAGACGAGCTGACCGAACGGGAGCGCGAGGTTCTCGAAGGCCTGGCGGCTGGGCTGAGCAACAAAGAAATTGGTCATAAATTGGGTCTGACCGAAAAAACGGTGAAGCACTATATGACCAACATTTTACAGAAGCTTCCAGGTGCGTAACCGGGTGGAGGCCGCGTTGTTGGCTCAAAAAAGTGAGCGGATGAGAGCTAAAACTTAAACGATTAGGAGCTCCGGTGAATGATCTAGCGGCTCAAATTCTGAAAATTGACTTTGCCGCGCATCAAAAAAATCGTCACAAACAGCGTCACCAGAAATTTCTTTTGGGGCTTGGTGACACTTGGCATTTTATCCAATAGATTGTTAATGAAGCTTTCCATCTTATCCTCCACTTTTGTCGAAGGATAGATGATTAAGCTTTTATGTCAAACCAAAGCTGTC
>CAZDMM010000996.1:2111-2751 GCA_964505845.1 uncultured Caldilineaceae bacterium | reverse complement strand
CTCACCAAGTATACTTACAGCAAAGCAGACTTTTATAAGGACATCCAAAATTATATCCGCTTGAAAACCCCTAATTTGATCTTGAGAGAATTTATTGAGAATTCGGCCTCACCGCTGCGGGTGATTGAACGCATCATTGCCGCCGAGAATTGGAGCAGCAGCCCCGAAGCTAAAACCCACTTGATTGAGAATTTTAAGCTGTTGAGCGCCATGTTGAAGAGTTCTATCCGGGAGCACTTTGGCCTGGTGCAAACCAGAATTGCCGAAGCCAGGCCGGAGAGCAAAATCAATTTGCTTATCCACAACCTGGTGGAGGAGTTTTTGGTGGAGAGCAAAAAGATTACCGATAAATATCGCTCCTTTTACTCAACTTTTAATTTGCCCAATGTGGATAAACAGATTTTTACCGCCTATAAATTCACCGACGAGTCGCTGAGTTTGCTGATTGAAGAGAGCGCAGTGGAGATGTTCCAGATTGTGGAAGGCTATTTGAAGAAAGGCTTCAAAGCCGACTTCAAACACAAGTTGAGCGATCTGGCCGGCTATGAAATCAAGCATCGCCGGGCGCAGGGGTATCGCTCGATTATCAAAGAGGGTGATGACAACGAAGAGTACATCTTCAGGGTGTCGGTTTTGAAGA
>CAZDMM010000996.1:0-2101 GCA_964505845.1 uncultured Caldilineaceae bacterium | reverse complement strand
CTCCAGCGTATTGTATTTGTCAACCGCTATCCGGCGCGAAGGGGTAGAACTGGAGCATATTCTGTTTTCTATTGCCGCCGGCCTCTCTATGGTTTTTGCCACTGTGATTGCGTTTTATTTTCAGCAGCAGTACGGAAACTTTACCTTTCCCTTTTTTATGGCCCTGGTGGTGGGTTATATGTTTAAGGATAGGATCAAAGAATTAGGGCGCAGCTTTTTTGCCAAATATCTGCAAAGCGTGTTATATGACCGGCGGATCGTGATCAGAACCCTGGATGGCAAACATAAACTGGGGATTTTAAGGGAAAAGATGTCCTTTATCCCGGAAAAAAATATTCCCCCCGCTATCCTGTCTCTGAGAAACCGTGACCAGATGACCGACCTGGATAATGTGATCTGTTATTCCAAAGATATTGTGCTGTATACCGATACCTTTAAGGATGTGTTGGTGAACTTGCCGGAGATTACCGGCCTCAACGATATTATGCGCTACAATATCCGGGCCTGCCTGGAAAAGATGGATGAGCCAATCCAGGCCAAAAGTTTTCTGGAGGGCGGCCAGATCAAAACCGCTTTGTGCAACAAGGTTTACCATCTGCACCTGGTTTTTAAGTATAGTTCAAGCCACCTGGAAGGTGAGGAAATCTATAAACATGTGCGCCTCATCTTAAACCAGCAAGGACTTAAAAGAATCGAACACGTACCGGTGTAAAACTATGTCACCCATTGTGTTAGTTATGATAGACGGCGTCCGGCCTGATGCCCTGGCCCTGGCGGATTGCCCCAACTTGAACGGGCTGCGCCGCCGGGGCGCCTGGACTTTGACGGCCAGTTCGGTGATGCCCTCGATGACTTTGCCCTGTCACATGTCAATCTTTCACAGCGTTACCCCGGGGCGACACGGCATTACCACCAACGAGTGGCAGCCGATGGCCCGCCCCCTGCCGGGGTTGGTTGACCTGGCCCGTTTGGCCGGCCGGCGCTGCGCCTTCTTTTACAATTGGGAGCAGTTGCGCCACCTGAGCCAGGCCGGCAGTTTGCACTTTTCTTACTTTCGCGACAACGTTTATAGCGATTTGTCCAACGGCGACCAGGTGATTGCCGGGGAAGCGGCGCGCTATATTGCCTCGGACCGGCCCGATTTTGTCTTTGTTTATTTAGGCACGGTGGACACGGTGGGCCATTTGCATGGCTGGATGTCGCCCGAATATTTGGCCCAATTGCAGCGGGTGGATGGGGCGATAGGGACGCTTTTGGCCGGACTGCCGCAGGACAGCACGGTGCTGCTGCAAAGTGATCACGGCGGCCACGAGCGCACGCACGGAACAGACGCGCCGGAGGATATGACCATTCCCTGGTTGGCAGCCGGGCCGGGCATCCGGTCGGGCTATCAGATTGAGTCCCCGGTTAGCCTGCTTGATACTGCACCCACCCTGGCCCGCCTGTTGGGCCTGACGCCTCACCACGAGTGGGAAGGCCGCTGTGTGGAAGAGATTTTTGAAGTAGGTAACTCATGCCCTTAACCGCTATTATCCTGGTAGTCATCTCCACCTTTATCCACGCCGGTTGGAACTTTGTGGTGCGTTCACAGCAGCAAAGCTACATCTTTTTGCGCATCACCATTTTTATCAGCGTGGTTGGCCTGGGGCCGGCCCTGCTGGGCGAATTTTTTGACACGCCTTTTCCGCCGCAGGTGTGGCTGTATTTGGTGGTGGCCGGGGTCTTTCAGGCTGTATATTACCTGGGGTTGACGCAGGGCTACCGCAGTGGTGATTTTACGGTGGTGTACCCGGTGGCGCGCGCCCTGCCAATTTTGCTGGTGGCCCTGGCAGATGTGGCGCGGGGCAAAGCGCCGGCGCCGCTGGCCTGGCTGGGCATGCTGGCCGTTTCGGTGGGCTGTCTCATCGTTCCTCTGAAATCTGTTCAGGAATTTCACTGGTCGCACTATTGGAACCGGGCCATGATTTGGATTGGGGTGACGGCCTTGGGGGTGATTGGCTACACGGTGGTAGACAAAGCGGCGGCGGAGTTGATTGCGCCCGGCCCGCTGACGGCCGCCCGCTACGGGGTTTATGAAACCGTCTTTTCGGCCATGTGGTTC
>CAZDMM010000995.1:0-2771 GCA_964505845.1 uncultured Caldilineaceae bacterium | reverse complement strand
GACGGGGTGAGGGATTTTCATCATCGGTGGTGTGCGATAGCTCGTGACGACTCCTTTGAAAATAGCGGTATTCACCGTAGGGCGGCATCTCCGTGTCGCCTCCGCCGGGGCACACCTGCGGCTCTGGGGCAGGTGTGCCCCGGCTACGGTATTTTTTTGGTGTTTTTGGGGGTGCGGCGTTCCCAAAAACTTCAGGCTGATAGGGTTGAACTGACAGGTTGTCGCTGCACGGCCAACATGGTGATGTCGTCATATTGAATCGCGCCGGCGCTAAAGGTTTGGAGCCGGTTATTAATGGTATGCAGCATGGTTGAGGCCGAGGAGTCTGGCGGCGAGAGCAGGGTTAAGAGCCGCTGGCGGGTAAAGCGTTCCCCGGCCGGGTTGTGGGCGTCGGTGACGCCGTCGGTGATGATCAACAAAATATCGGCAGGTTCCAATTGAACGGCCTGGACTTTAAAGTTGGTATTCGGCAGGATGCCAACCACCGGGCCGGTAGGGGTCAACCGAGTTTTGAGGCCGGTGGGGCCTAGAATGAAGGGCGGTTCGTGGCCCCCATTGAGGTAAGTTAGCCGGCCGGTGAGGGGGTTAAGCAGGCCAAAAAAGAGGGTGGCAAACATGTTAGAGTGGGTGTGGATGCGGGCAATGTAATTGTTAGTCAGGCCAACGGCCGCCTGCAATTTGGCGGCGTCATCGGTGTACATGGGGCCGTTGGGTTGGCCCAGAAAATCATTGAGGTTGGCTGTCGCGCGGATGAGACTGCGGAATAGGGTCATAAAGAGGGCTGCTCCAACTCCTTTGTCGCACACATCCCCTACCATCAAGCCGATTTTTTGCTCTTGCGGCAGGATGAAGGCGTCGTAAAAATCTCCCGCCACTTCGCGCGCCGCTTGAAAATGGGCGGCAATTTCCCAGCCAGGCCAATCAGGCAACCTGGTGGGTAAAAAGCCGGCTTGAATTTGCCGGCCAATTTCTAATTCACGTTCCAGCGCCTTAAGGTACTGCTGTTCTTGATCACGTAAGCGTTTTTTTTCCAAACAGGCATCCAGGCGAGCCTGGAGCAAAACCTCGTTGAAGGGCTTGGGGAGATAATCTTCCGCGCCCAGCTTAATCCCCTTGACCACGCTGCCCAGGTCGTTCAGGGCAGAGATAACGATGACCGGAATATCGCGCCAGGCTTTGGTGGCTTTTAACTGCTGCAGCACCTGAAAGCCGTCCATATCTGGCATCATAATGTCCAGGAGGATCACATCCGGGTGGGCGGCGGCTACCTGCTGCAAGGCGGCCGGCCCGTTGGCAGCGCTGAGGGTTTCATACTCCAGGTCCTCTAGCTCTTGCTCCAGATAATCTATGTTGTAGGGTTCGTCATCTACAATCAGGATTTTTGCTTTAGCCACCTTGCCTCTTTATCACCCTATGTAGCAGGTAAATTTTATACCTTTGTGACCTTCACCGCAACTAAGGTCAACATTTCATAAGCTTGTGACGAGATTATTGGGCGTTTCCTCATACGGCAGCGGCAGGGTGAGGGTAAAGGTGGAACCGACTCCCGGAGCGCTGACTGCGGTTAAATGACCGCCCAAGAGGTGCGCCAGTTTGCGGCTGATAGCTAAACCCAGGCCGGTGCCGCCATATTTGCGGGTGGTGCTGGTATCGGCCTGTTGAAATTCTTCAAAAATGCGTTCGATGGCCTCCTCGGAGATGCCGATGCCGGTATCGCTCACCTCCACCACCAAGAGGGAAGGGGGGGAGGAGTCGAGCCGCACCCGCACGGTAATGTTTCCCTGGTGGGTAAATTTGGCGGCATTACTGAGCAGGTTGAGCAGGATTTGTTTAATTTTGTCCGGGTCGGTATAGAGCAGCGGGGTGTGATGGGCCGGCTGGGTAGCCAACTTTACGCCGGGTTTGAGCAGCGGTTGAGCCGTGGCGGCGCATAAGGCGACCAGGTTATTGATGTCAAACAGGCTCGGCTGAATGTCTACTCGCCCGGCTTCAATTTTGGCAATGTCGAGCACAGTGTTAATCAAACCCAGCAAATGTTCGGCGCTTAACAGCACCTTATCCAGGTTTTCTAGCTGTTTTTCCGGCAAAATCCCCTCGGCCTTGCGGCGCACAATCCGGGTGAAGCCAACAATGGCATTGAGGGGGGTGCGCAGTTCATGGCTCATATTGGCTAAAAAGGCGCTTTTGGCCTGGTTGGCCTGCTCGGCGGCGGCCCGGGCGGCGGCCGCTTCGGCAAAAAGGCGGGCATTGTGGAGGGCCGTACCCACGTTGGCGGCAATGGTGCTTAACAGGCGCAGGTCGGCTTCCGTAAACCAACCTTCCTGTTCAAGATTTTGCACCCCGATGACCCCCACCACCTCGCTGCCGATGGTAATCGGCACGCCCAAAAAAGATTTGGGCTGAACGCCGACCGCCTGCACTTGCAGTCCAACATGCCGGCCTGCAACATCTTCGTTGATGAGCAAGGGCTGGCCGGTTTCGATGATTTTAGAGCTTAGGCCCTGCCCAAAGGGTATGGCATGCAGAGTTTCGCCAGATTCATAGGGAAAGCGGATGAGGTGGGCCTGGGGGTCGTACAGGGCCACAAAGGCAACCTGGGCCTCAAAAATTTGGCGGATATTCTCCCCCACCAATTTGATCAGGAGCTCCAGGTCTAGTTGAGCCGCCATGGCCTGGCCGACCTGGTTGACCATGGCCAGCTCTGCCGCCCGCTCGTTGGTTTCACGCTCACGCAGTTCCAATTCTTGATTGCGCTGGCGCAGGGCGGCTTC
>CAZDMM010000994.1:0-2792 GCA_964505845.1 uncultured Caldilineaceae bacterium | reverse complement strand
TCCTGAGGAGACGAGGGGAGGCTGCAGCCGCCTGGATCAAGCCGATCAAGCCAAAGATCAAGACCGGGGAATAGAGCAGCAGCCCATGATCGCCTACCAGACTGCGGAAGGTATATGAAACAATATTATCCGCGGCCGACTGCCCGCCGATGGTGGGCGCAAACTCGCCGCCGGGATAGTTATAACCCTCGCTAAAAAAATAGGGCAGAAACAGGCTGCCGGTAATCTGGTAATTGAGCGCAAAGGTCAGCGCAGCGGGTACCAATCCACCCATCACAAAAGAGAGGGGCGGGGCTGCTGAAAAAGGCCGGCTCAATTTTAGCACACGGATGAACACGGATTTTTCTTTAATCTTTTGATCTAATCTGTGTTTACCCATGTTAATCTGTGTCCAGGTTTGATTGAGCCACACCTCTAATAAATCCCAGCAGCCGATAAAAAAAAGTGAGGCGGCCAAGAAAATTGAGGTCAAATCAATCATAACGGCCAAACCGGCCAGCAGGCCCGCCCAAAACAGGCCAGACCGGCCGGTGGGCGGGTCATACAGCAGATAAAAGCTGCCAAATAAGGCCGCCGCCGCCGGTACATGGTTGTTAAAAACCAGGCTGTAGGGCCAGATCATCGTGCCGGCGCACAACAGGGCCGTCAGGGCTAAAGCCAGGCCCACCGCCCGCCGCTGCCGCCACACCAGCCGGAAAAACAGCGCCGCCACCAAAGCCGAGGGCAGGCCAACCATCAGCACCGTGAGCCAATAGTAAACGCACAGCGTCCCCGGCTGGCAGCCGTTGACCGCCAGGCTGGCCCCCAGGCCGTAATGGAGCAGCGCGTAGGGGGCCGCCGCCAGGGCCGAGAAAAGCGGCGGCTTGGTGGAGTAATAGTGGCCGTTGAGTTGAATCTTGTCGCCGGTTTGGTGGCCGTAAGGTGAGGCGTCAATGCGCCAGGTAGCCCGTTCCACCAGCGACTCGATGGCGGCCAGACGCGAAGACTCATTCCAGGAGTCGTGGGTGGTTTTGGTTTGTAACAACCACAGGGATAACACTATGACGAAAACAGCCCAACTTAAGCGGTTGGCCGCACGCTGACTGATCATGGCAAATTGATTTCGGTTAAGGTTAGACTGTTATCGGCCGCGTCCGGCAGGCTTAAGCGAGCGCCGCTGGCCGGCTCGTACCAGCCCACTGCTATTTGATACCGGCCCGGTTTAAGTTCCGGCGGTAGAGGCAGTTCAAAACGGTCGGGGATGATCTCACCGGAATCCCACAAGGAGGTGGGGTACTGCCCTGCCGCCGGGGGATGGTCGGCCTGGGCTATGGTTTGACCGGCTTCATCCTGCAGATGGACAAAGACGGTGTAATCCCTGTCCACAGCCTTCAAACTGGCCCAATAGAGCGCCATGTGGAGCGACTCCGCCCCTACCGTTAAATCGTACCCACGCAGGCCGATTACCTCCCCAAAATTAACATTAAGGGTTTGCTGCGGCTTAAATTCCGCGGCCGTTAAACCGGGCGGCGCTCCCCCCACCTTCACCGGGCCAATCACCACGCTGGTTTCCGCCAGGGTTTGCCCCCCCTGCACCAGCGGCAGCGACTCGGCCTGCCCGTTCTGTTGGTGATACCAACCAATGCGGATAGTGTAGACTCCGTCCGGGGCGCCGGCTTCTACCGGCACAGCCAGGCCATCGTCCACCACCTCGCCGGGAACCCACAGGTAGGTGTTGTAATTTTCGCGGGGAAAGCGGTCGTAGCCGCCGCGCCGCTGCAAATTGGCGTCGAGCAACTGCACAAAGATGGTATAATCCTGCCGCATTTGAGTCAAACCGCGCCAGTACAGCACCAGGGGCAGGCCGCTGCCGGCCTGAACCCGGTGGGTGGGCAGATCATAGCCTAGCAGCTCAATCTGACCCGCAAAATTGGCCTCCACAGGGTACATCATCGCCGCCGGCGGGGTAAAATTCCAGGAAAAGTTATCAACTGTTAACCTCAGCGGGGTAGGCTGCCCCCCCACCTGCACCTGGTACTGGCCGCTGGGCCAGTCATAATCTACGATGAATATACGCAATGAACTTGATTCCGCCGCAGGCCGGAATGAGCGACCATCAGACCCTACCAAAAGCACGGCGGCCGCTTTAGCCGTAGTTACCGGAATCGTGGCGCGATAACGATACGTAGGAATAGTCTCATTAACCGGCTTGTCCCGCTGCCACAAGGCTATGGCAGACGCGCCCGGCGCAGAGGTCAAATTGAGTTTGGTCAAGGTGACTGCTTCCGCTGCCAAAGGTTGATCCCAGCCCAACAGGCGCAAATTCAGGCTGTAGGCTCCGGGCGGCAGACCGGCCAGGGGGATAAACATGGTATCGCGGACTATGTCGCCGGGCTGCCAGGCCCGCGTCGGGAAGCGGCCCTCGGCCGGCTGGCTGAGCCAGCGCAGATGGGTCTGTCCCTGGGTATCTACCAGGGTCAGTTCGGTGCGGTAATCTTCCCAGACTTGGGCCAGGCTCCGCCACCGCAGGTCTACCTGCAACACGCCGTTGGTTTCTTCGGTGTGATAACCCTCCAGTTCCAGGGCGTCGCCAAATTTTATCTCAACAAAGTGGTCAACTTCCACTTGTGGGCCGGGTGTGGTGCGCACCGGCAGCGGCGGCGGGTAAGCCGACCACAAATAAAGCAAATGGCCGACGCCCCAGGCGAACATCGCCAGGCCGGCCACCCCGGCGGCCCGGTTTCGCCAGGTGGGGCGCACCCAGGCCAGCCAGCCGGCCAGCAGCAGCGCAGCGATGGCCGGCCCGGCCGGAA
>CAZDMM010000993.1:0-2792 GCA_964505845.1 uncultured Caldilineaceae bacterium | reverse complement strand
AACGCCGGTAATTACGGCCTGCCCTTGACCGAGTTTGCTTTTGGCAAAGCCGGATTGCAGCGGGCCATCCTGTTTTACGTTATCACCGCCGTTCTGGCCAATACCCTGGGAATTTTTTTGGCATCTAAAGGCAACGCCTCGGTGCGCCGCTCCTTGTTGAATATTTTCACCGTCCCCCTGCCTTATGCCACTATCCTGGGCCTGTTGATCAACGCCGGATACCTCAGCCTGCCCATAACCATAGACCGGGCCATTGCTCTTTTGGGCCAGGCGGCGGTACCGTGTATGCTGGTGGTGCTGGGCCTGCAACTGGTGCGGACAACGGTGCGGGGGCGGCTGGGGCCGATTATGCTGGCTACCGGAACCCGGCTGCTGATTGCGCCCCTCATCGCTTTTCCCTTGACCATGCTCTTGAGCATCAGCGGGGTAACTCGCCAGGTGGTGATTATCCAGGCCAGCCTGCCCACAGCCGTGATCAGCAGCATTTTGGCGGCCGAGTTTGGCAGCGATGTGGAGTTTGCGGCGGCGGTGATTTTGGTCAGCACCCTGGCCAGCATCATCACTGTGACAATTTTATTGTGGCTATTGATGTAGTATGATGAAGCTTAAAAGACATAAAGCGTACAACATGATATAATTCACTCAGGATACTCTGTTTGTGCAAAAAGCGCGTCTTTTCAGCCTGATCATCTTATTACTGCTCCTCCTTTACCTGGCCGCTACGGCTCTCTTTGCCTGGTTCTTTCGGGTACAAGGGGCAGTCATCCCACTGACCCGCACGCCCGCGCCCACCTTCACCCCTGTCCCCACCGTCGTCACGGTGGTGATGATCCCCACCCAAACCCTAACGCCCCTGCCAACGGCCACCTTCACGCCCTCTGCTACGCCAACCCCGCCGCCAACCAACACCCCTCTGCCGCCGACGCAGACCCCCACCCCGGTCAAGCCACAGGTGGTCGCCGCTAATGTGGTCAACGTGCGGAGCGGGCCGGGCACCAACTACCCGGTAGTGGCTCAACTGCCGGCCAACCTGGCCGTCACGGTGGTGGGGCGCAACAATCAAGGCTCGTGGTGGCAAATTCAGGGGCCAGACGGCTCAACCGGCTGGGTGGCCGGCTCGGTGGTGCAAGCCAGCAATGTTGACAACGTACCGGTCGTGGCCGCCCCCCCACCGCCGGTTCCACCCACACCCACATTCACACCTGTGCCGCCCAAGCCCCAACACCAGTTTGAGCCGACCGGCTGGTACAACGACACCAACTACGGTCTGACCCGCTTTTTGGGCAACATCACCGATGCCAGCGGCGCTCCGGTCAACAGCGTTTACGTGCGGGCGCAGTGCGGCGATTTTTCCGTCATCTCCAATCCTTCCGGCAGCACCACCTGGCCGCCCGGCTTCTACGACATCACCCTGGCCACCAAACCGATTGCCTGCAAATGGTATTTAACCGTCGTTGCCACCGACGATCAAAAGACCGTCAAGGCAGAGCTGTCAGAAGCGGTATTGGTCGAGACGACCATTGATAAATCCATTGTCACGGCTAATTGGCGTAAAAATTGGTGATGTTACTGGCCGGCCAGCAGTTTGTGCAGAGCTTGAAAAGTGGCTTTAGCCTCGGCCGGGAGAGTATCAAGGGAAACCATAACCTCGGCCAGGGCCAATTGGGGGTTGGGGAGCCGCTCCTGCCGGAGCCACTCGATATTGAGCCAAAAATTGGGGAGGGCGGTGGAGAAATACAGGCCGTTTTCATCCAGCGGCGCGGGGTGATAAACTCGGTCTTCACCCAACACGTAAAAATCGGCCTGCTGCTGGCGGGGACGAGGATCAATCACCCAATATTCCCACACCCCGGCTTGCTCGTATTCGGTAAATTTACGCACCCGGTCTTCGGTGACGCTGCCCGGCGAAATGATTTCGACCAGCAAATCCGGGCTGCCCGCAAAGCGTTTGTCGGTTAGGCCGGACAAATTCTTTTGGGCAATGAAGATAAGGTCAGGCTCACGGGAGGGGCCGCCGGGCCAGAGCTTGACTTCAAAAGGCGCCAAGATTACTGTTCCCAGGTCAAAGAATTGAACAAAAGCACTGAGTAACCCACTCAAAAAACGAATAATCTCTTGGTGTTGATATATCGGCGGCATATAAATAATTCCCTCCCCATTGACCCATTCCATAATCCTGGTCTCGCTGGCGGTTTCAAGATATTCCTCATAACTCATCTTCAACCGCTGGGGAGTTAATGCTTCGCCTATTACTCCTGTGACCATAGCTTATCCTTCGTCCTGCAAAGCTTCGTAGATTCTAAAAAGCTCAACGCATGCTCATTGGGAGCATAGTTAAACGTCCCTCCGGGATCACTTCAAAGCGCGCCTCCACAGTAAAGCCGCTAAAATCAGAAGGCAATTGCCCCAACAATGCCGCCGGGACGGTATCGGCCAGATAGGTCTCAATTACCTGGTTGCGAAGATTAGTTTCAGAACTGGTCTGGGTGACGACGCGCAGGTAGTTGCCGGTCAGGCCGCTCCACTGCAAGCCAAAGCCATACGGCTCATAATTTTCCCATAACACCGGCATGCGGCGGCCCACAAATTTTTGGCGGAAAGCGTGCTCCAAAGCGGCGTTGAGGCTGTGCATGCGCTGGCTGCGCTCCTGCATGTCCGCAGGCGACACCTGCCCCTTCATGCTCGCGGCGGCTGTGCCCTCGCGCCGCGAGTAGCGGAAGATGTGCAGCCTGGCAAAAGCCATTGCCTCCACAAAGGCCAGCGACTCGGCAAACTCCGCCTCCGTTTCACCG
>CAZDMM010000992.1:0-2793 GCA_964505845.1 uncultured Caldilineaceae bacterium | reverse complement strand
AAACGTAAAGCGTAAAACGTAAGGATTTACAGAGAAAACCATTACGTTTTACGTTGTACGTTTTAGATCTAGCAATAGTCTCAATTGATAATGAAACACACCCAGATTTGAGAACAAGCCGTATTTTATGGTTTTGTGGGGATGATACAAGTTCGGTAAGCGGTGAAGAGGTGGGGGCTGCTTTGAGCATGCTTACTGCGTCCTTACTGCGTCCCTACTGTGTCCTTACTGCTACAGAGGAAAATACGCCCGGATAGGACAAGTATTACAGATTGTGAACCACCGCCAACCCCAGGTGAGTCTCAAAAGGCTCAAAATCGCGGTCTGTGGTATAATACCGGCACGCAACACTGCAGACCTGACGAACTCGCTGCGCGAAACCCGTCAGGTCTCTATCTTCGGAATTTTCAAGAACCTGTGGCACGCCACCGATGATGAAAATTTGGAGTGCAAGGCAAGCCTTGCAGCTTGGCAAAGCAAGCTTTGCACTCCAGTCAGAAGGTTTTATTTTCTGAGGAGTCGGACAGTCCCAGCCGGGGCGACACCGACAATGAAAATGTCATTGCGAGGCCGTAAGGCCGAAGCAATCCCCGCCCCGGCGAGGGGGCCTGCTTCGCCTGCGGCTCGCAGTGACATGAAACAAGCTATTTTCTGAGGAGCGCTCTATGTCCACCGAAACTACCGCCGACTCGTTCGACTCGTTAGGTCTGAGCGAGCCGCTGCGCCAAACCATCAATGATGTCGGCTACGAAGCGCCGACGCCCATCCAATTAAAAACTATTCCGCTGCTGCTGGCCGGGCGTGATGTCATCGGCCAGGCCCAAACCGGCACGGGCAAAACGGCGGCCTTTGCTCTGCCCATCCTGCAAAAACTGGATTTGAGCCAAAAGGAGGTACAGGCGCTCATCCTGACCCCCACCCGCGAACTGGCCATCCAGGTGGCCGAGGCCATCCACACCTATGCCAAACGGCTCAAGCGGGTGCGGGCGCTGCCCATCTATGGCGGCCAAGCCATCGGGCAGCAGATACGCCACCTGGAAAGCGGGGTGAATATCGTGGTCGGCACGCCGGGCCGGGTGATGGATCATTTACGGCGGGGCACGCTCACGTTCGACGCCCTGAAAATCGTCATCCTGGATGAGGCCGACGAGATGCTGCGCATGGGCTTCATCGAGGATGTGGAGTGGATTCTGGCCCAGGCCCCCGCGCCGCTGCAAACGGCCCTCTTTTCGGCTACCATGCCGCCAGAGGTGCGCCGCATCGCCGACCGCTACCTGCGCCAGCCGGTCACAGTGGAGATTGAGCACAAATCGCTGGCCGTGCCGACGGTGACGCAGCGTTATCTCAACGTGTTGGAGAAGCAAAAGCTGGATGTGCTCTCCCACGTGCTGGAAACCGAAACGGAGCCGGGCGAGGCGGTGCTCATCTTTGCCCGCACCAAGGTGGGCGCGGCGGAACTGGCCGAGAAGCTCCAGGCGCGGGGCTATGCCGTTGAGCCGATGCACGGCGATATGAGCCAGGCTATGCGCGAGACGGTCATCCGCCGCCTGCGCAACGGGCAGGTGGAGATTGTGGTGGCCACCGATGTGGCGGCGCGCGGCCTGGATGTGGAGCGGATTGGCTTTGTGGTCAATTACGACATCCCTTACGACATGGAAGCTTACGTCCACCGCATCGGGCGCACCGGGCGGGCCGGTCGCCCCGGCAAAGCCGTGCTTTTTGTGACCCCGCGGGAGCAGCGCCTCATGCGCAACATCGAGCAGTTTGTCAAGCAGCGCATCGAGCCGATGAAAGCGCCCACGCGGGCGCACGTGGCCGCCCGGCGCATCGCCCTGTTCAAAGAGCGCATTCTGCAAACCCTGGCCGAGGAAGAGTTAGACCTGTATCTCAACTTGGTGGAGGAGTTGGCCGAGGAGAGCGGCCACGACATCGCCGAGATTGCGGCGGCGGCGGCCCGGCTGGCCCGCGAGGACAGGCCGCTGGTGGTTGACCTGGAGCCGGAGCCGGAGGTAGTGGCCCGGCCCGAAGAGGGCATGGTGCGCTTTTTCATCGAGGCGGGCCGGCGCAACGGAGTGCGGCCGGGCGATATTGTGGGGGCCATCGCCAACGAGGCCGGCGTCCCCGGCCAGGCCATCGGCGCGATTGACATTTATGACAGTTTTACTTTTGTGGATGTGCCGGCCCAGTACCGGGAGCAGGTGTTAGAGGGGATGCAGAACGTGGCAATCCGCAACCGGGCCGCCAACATGCGCATCGCCACGCCGCGCGATAAGGCTTCGGCCTCGCCGCACAAGAAGGAGCAGCGCCCGCGCAAAGCCCTGTATCGGGGTCAAAAAGGGGGCAAGCAGCGGATTAAACGGTGAGAGCGTGTCATTCTGAGGCCGAAGGCCGAAGAATCCCTGAGAACGTCTCTGATAAGCGGCGATTCCAGGGATTCTTCGCTCACTGCGTTCGCTCAGAATGACATGCGGAGCATTTTGCCACGAGTGGCTTCAAATCACTTCCGGGAAGGTCTACCTTCACTCTTCCCTGGTGAACAAGAATTTGCTAAAAAAGGGACGATTGTTTGCCACAACCCAATACCCTAACTCGGTGAACCACACCAGCGGCGGCCAGGTGAAGGGGCGTACCAGCCAGCGGGGGTAGCCAAGCTCTGCCAGGATGAACATGGCGGCCCGGCCGGCTTTGAGCGTGCGCCCGTCAGCCGCCAGCACGTGAACCGCCTTTTGGCACGCCTGGTAAAGCTGCGGCGTCATCGGCGGGCTGGGGCACTCCTGGTAAGCAACGGTATAA
>CAZDMM010000991.1:0-2797 GCA_964505845.1 uncultured Caldilineaceae bacterium | reverse complement strand
TTTCTTTGTCAGCAAAACTTCTTATCACAGATAAATAATAACGCCTGGCGGTAATCCTGTCAAACGTTATTATCTAATTTGTGATTTTTAGATGGCTTTTGAGAGCACGTCAGCGGCTGGCGGCGACCAACTCTTCAATGAAGGGCATAAAGTAGGTTTCTGGATCAATCGTCTCATTCTGAGTATAGCGGCTGAACCGTTTGACCCGGCTGGCCACGTGGCTATCATCCGGGGTTTTGGCCGCCATCATCTCAAAATGGCAACATTTGCTCTGGACAACCCCAGGCATCATCCCGGTTAAGGTATTCAAATGGCGGGCTTGGTTGCCTGTCAATTGTTTCGGGTAAAGTTGCAATAATCCTTGGTTTATGCGACGATAAACCCGACGGTTGTCACTCATACGGTACACTCCTTTTTTGTGGTGAAATTGAAGTATACCCTGGTGACAGCCGTCTCTTAAATTCTCAGCCTTTCCTTAAAAATGTACGGTAGTGAAATGACACATAGTCCTAGATGGCTGTTGGCACTCTAAAGAGAAAAGTGAAGGCGTGGATAACATGCTTCACTTTACCACCACCCTTGTCCAACCCGTGATGCTTGCGTGACGACACGAACCTTCTTCATCCAACAGCATGAGGCATGCGGTGGTCAAGCTTTGCTCGCACCAACTCCCAGAAGCTGCCAGGAAATTCTTTCGTCGCAAGGTACCCGAGTCCGAATGTCAACAGGGCATTTGGCAGCGTCTCAATCCCCAATGGCGTGATGGCGAGGAGAAAGAGACTGCCGGCGATTAACCCCATCCGCGCGTACCGCAGCTTGCTGAGCATCAGTAGCGCGATCGTGATCTCGAATGCGGCTGCCAGAAACGCAAAGGCCAGTGGGTAGAGCATCACGTTTCAGAGCTTGTATTTAACGGGAAATTAATATGGCAGACTTTAATCAGGTAAGTCATCGCTTGGCTTATTCCTCTGCCAGCAATATCTGTAACGGATAATGAAGAATTGGCTCGACGTTCAAGCCTTCGGCATCTTCTCATCAATCTAGACTCAAGGAAAGAGTAGAGGCTTACAAAGAAGGACTTCCGCAGAATGTTTGCGAAGTCATCCATCATAGCGAGGTGATAATAATCATATTCAAGTTCTAGTGGAAACTGATCGGGATTATCTGGAGGAGGTATCTCGCCTGATTTTATCTTATCACTTATCTCATCCATACTACTTATATGTTTCTGCTTCTCGGTACGGAGGAAATCTTCTATGCTGTGAAGATAAGCACGAAAAGCGCCCACCTCTGGATTTTCTATCGCCCAGTATATATCATCTGTGTGGTTCATACTCATATCCCATCTTGTAGAGTAATATGACACAATCAAGCTGAGATTCTAATGAGCACTTATCTGTGCCGTTGTTCGATTGCCAGCCGCCTAACAATGATTAGACCAACCAGTGGGGTCTACCAGATTACACCCACTCGCCGGACTTAAATTAATAGACCGACAAATTAGTTTAAAAACCTTAACCCCTTCCCTTAGTTCCTCTCCCTACCGCTTGGTCAAAAAGAGCATATACGGCTCTTCGATAACTTCGCAGATGTAATCCAAAAAGCGGGCGGCGGGAGCGCCATCTACCAGACGATGGTCAAAGACCAGGCTGAGACCCAACATCTGGCGGATGACGATATCCTCACCTTTGACGACCGGCTTGGGGGCAATCCGTCCCACCCCCAAAATGGCGATTTCCGGCATGTTGATGACCGGGGTAAAGGCATCCACCCGGTACATGCCCAGGTTGGAGATGGTAAAGGTGCCGCCGCTCAAATCATCACGGGAACTTTTGCCGGCCCGCGCTCGCTCCACCAACGCCCGGAACTCAGCTCCCACTTCTTGCAAGCCCTTTTTATCCACCTCACGGATGACCGGCACTACCAGGCCGCGCTCGGTATCCACCGCCAGGCCAATATTCACCGCCGCCAGGTGCTCCATGGCATCCCCGGCCGCCGACATGCGGGCATTCATATAGGGGAATTTGCGCAGGGCATCGGCCACCACCAGCACCAGCAAATCGTTGTAGCCGGGCGCAAAGCCCCAGGCTTCGGCGTATTTGGCTTTGAGCCGCTCTCGCAGGGCCACAAACTCGGTGGCGTCCGCCTCCGTGACCAGGGTGACGCGGGCCGTGGTGTGGACGCTCTCGGCCATGCGCCGGGCGATTACACCTTTGACCCCTTTGAGGGGAATTGTTTTGATGACTTCGCCGGCCGGCGATAGGGGGGCGGGTTGAGGTTGAGGTTCGGCTTGAGGGGAACTGGACGGAACCGATTTTGAGTCGCCTGTTTCTATCGTTTGGGCAGGGGTGGCGGCGCGCGCCACGTCCTCTTTGGTAATGCGGTTGTGGTCGTCGGGGCCGACGATGGTACGCAAATCCAAACCCAGCTCTTCGGCCATCTTTTGGGCCACGGGGGTGGCTTTAGGCAACTCGGCGAAGTCGGCCGCAGCCGCGTGTGGTTTTGCCTCAACCGTTTGAGACCCGTTGCCAGCCGGGGCACTCACCGGCGCGGCTTTAGTCTCAACCGCTTCACCCTGACCGCTGCCCGGCGCAAAAGATTCCTCCGGCCCGCCGATAGTCGCCAGCGGGGTCATTACCGGCACGACATCTCCGGCCTTGTACGGCCCGATGCGCAAGTGTCCGGCTGCCTCGGCCGGCACGGCCACCACCGCATTATCAGTTTCCACTTCCAAACTCTCGTAGCCTGCCTGCACCTGCGCGCCATCTTCAACCAGCCAATTGACAATGGTCACTTT
>CAZDMM010000990.1:0-2804 GCA_964505845.1 uncultured Caldilineaceae bacterium | reverse complement strand
CGAACATTCGTTCTATAATTCTTTCATACTTGGTGAAATTGCGGCGTAATGGTAACGGTCCAGAAATATCGCAAAATACTGTATTTTCCATTTATGACAGCTAATGCTTTTGCTCTCCCCGAACTGCTGACCCTGGTTCGTAAAAACTGAACCGAATCGAGCTTGGAATTAAAAGATGTTACTGCTGTAGAAGTGTGGGAGCCGACGCTCAAGACGACAGACACAAACAGTCTTTCCAAGAAAATCTGGGACGGAAAAACGCTGTTAGCGAACTTAAAATTTTAAAATGACAGAGGAGATGACTCCAGAGTATATCATGGACCAGAAAGGTTTATTCGGCATTGGTGGCCTCGATCTGAGCGGCACCAAGGCTATTCGAAAAATCCAACTACCCCTTAACTCCTCGCACTCTCCGCACGCCGCCTTCGGTATCGCCGGCGACTTACACGGTAAACCTGGCCACGTCATCCAAACAATGCTCGATGGCGAGGATCAAGATAGCGCCTGCCGGCAGGCGTTGCATCGAGTGGTCAAGCCCGATGTGCCCGCCGTCTATGTCGTGTCGTGGAATTACGCAGTTACGACGGGTCGCCAGGAACCCATGCGCTGGCGGCAGAGTGTGGTTCGAGATGAGCACCAAAGAGCGGTGCGTGATGAGAATGGCCAAGTCAAGACGCTGCCCAATTTTGAACTGATTTATGGGCGCGATTATCGCCAACTCGCGGTAGTTATGGATACAGCGTTCGTCCAGGCCCATATCCAGAAGACTCTCTCCCCACAGGTCCGAACCCTGGAGAACACGATCCGCGCTGCCGAGATTATTCAACCCGATATGATGTTCAACCACGACGAGCCTGATCCGGCCGCCTGCCGGCGAAATTTCACTGTCCTGCGGGATCGATTTGGCAACAAGGTGATCCCGGTAATTCAGATACCGGCCCACTGGGAAAATACTCTGTCCATCCGGGCCAATGCCAAGGCGATAGTCGAGTCCGAAGAGTGGCGTCGTTACGAGTCCATAATTGGGCCGGAAGGGATCATTGCCCTGGGCGGGCTGATCGGATTTTCGCCGTTGCCCCGCAACAAAAGAGGGGAGTTAGCATGGTGGCTTTGCTACTATACAGGATTTGAGCGGTTTATCTGGCTGCTCGGCCAGGGAGCTTACATTGTGACACTCCGCACGAGCTAAAGCTCGGCGGCTTCTTCGGGCACCCCTGCGTACACGCTCTCGCCAGTCCCTGCGGCGTAGCCGCGACCGGTGAGGCGCAATTGAGCAAGGGATACCACAGGGGGCAGTGCCAGCCCGTTGGATTTACCATTTTGGATTTGCGGTTTTTGCTCCCGCGCCTGGGTAGACCCAACACCTTTATCTTTCGACAAAGGCTTTAGCAATAAGTGCTCAAGACTGCGAATAAGAAACCTGAACCCAACATTGGCCGACGCATTGCGGTCGGCGTGACCGCGTTTGAAACAGTTGGAGCAGAGAAACAACGGACCGCCAGGTCGGTACTCAAGGGGTGCTTCTCCCTGGGCATACCGAGCCACCGGTCGATGCCCGCAGCCCGAACAATCCTGACTGGTGAAAGCTGGAGAGACCTGGCAGGTGAGGGTACCGTGTTCCCAGGCTTTGTAGCGGGCATAGTTGACGATGCGGCCTTTGAGCCAGTAAGCTCGCTTTTCGTTACTGCGCTTGCTGTAGCGGCCTTTGACCGGCTTCAGCTTGCCCAGGTGCTCAAAGACCAGGATCGTCGCGCCGTGCTCGCGGGCAAAGTCCACCATGCGGCGGCTGACCCGGTGGGCCTCATACTCCTCGATGGCCCGGATCTTGTCCCACAGATGCTTGTTGTCCTGCTCGCCTTCAGCCAGAATTCCAGTTTGGCTCCGCTTGACGGCTATCTTGCCCAACAGCCGCTTCCTACGGGCGTGAAGGAAAGCGCCGCCGCGAATAAACAGCGTGGCCCCTTCCGTCCCGTCGGCCTGGACAATGGTGCAGACCGCCTGAGCATCACCAAGGTTCAAATCAATCGCACACACCCGCAACTGGGGATTTGTGGCGACTTGTTCAACGGCCTTGGCCGGCTTCTCGAATTTCTTTTCCAGCGGGGTGTGCAAGCGGAACCGGCCCCGGCGTTTAACCAGGACCGGACAGCCTGCTTCCCACTCGGCAGGTATCGGCTCTGTCCGTTTGGCCAGCCGCAGCTTGACCCACTGCCAGCTCGTGCCGCGATACAGCCGCACCATCACCCCAGTGTCGGTCCGGTCTTTGAACATGCCTTTATAAAACGGCATGTTGAAATTGAAGACCCTTGGCGGTACCGGCGGGCGGTGGTGAAACCGCTTGCCTTTGGCCTCGAACTTATCTTTTTGTTTCTGCCAGCGGCAGTAATTGGAATGAAACGACTTGAAAGCGCCTCGCGCGGCGTTGATGGCGGCTCGCCGCAGCATCGCCGGAATATCGGCTTTGACTGTTTCATCCAACGGCCAGAGAGGGGTGGGGTTGCGGTCGGTACGGTGGGTGAGTTTTTCGACCTGGAGGAGGGCGGTTTGTTGATCCAGGCCGAGCAAGCCCGGGTGGGCTTGATACAGTTCAAAGTAGAAGGCGATGACCTGGTTATACAGCGCTTTGGTCTCGGTATGCCAGGTTTCGAGACCGGGGCAGGATACAATATCATCGCGCTGGGTTCGGGTTGTCTTCGCCACTTGAAAAGTCCTTTTCGAGAATGGTTCAATGAACGGCGCCGCCTATTTTACAACAGAACTTATGTTCTGGCAAAGATCGAGTTCAAACTGGCTAAAGGCTCTCC
>CAZDMM010000989.1:0-2805 GCA_964505845.1 uncultured Caldilineaceae bacterium | reverse complement strand
GCAAGATAAAAAACAAGAGCGCCGCACGTAAGCTGTGGCGCTCTTGTTTTCTGTTGTTCAGCATTACCCGGACTGGCCGGCCCCTCTGTGCGGAAAGCCGGCCGGTCACGCGTCTGTGCAATGATGCTGCCAGGGCGTATTCTTATCACCCCAAGTCATAATTGAGGGTGAAGGGGTAGAAGGGCTGGTGTCCCACCAGTTCAACTCGACCCTCGCCGCACAAGCCGGTCAGGTCACCTGTCCCCGAACCCGGAACCACCGCAAAGGCGCCACTCACCGAGTTCCCCTCAAAGACGCCGTTGTGCTGAAGCACAAAGCTCCCACGCCGGCTCCCAATAGCGCCGGTGATCCGTTCCAGCCCCATGAAGATGCCCGAACCATCCTCACGGTAAGACATCAGGTATTCTACCAACCCCTCACCCTCAATCTCTCCCTGATAAGTGTAAGTTACGCTGGCGCGGGTCAACTTTGCCCCTGTCACCTCGTTTGAGGGTTGTCCCTCCCAGGTTTTTTCAAGCCAGCTTTTCACTTCAAACTTCCCTGTGGCTTGGGTGCTGTATTTGTGATTCATCGTTCCTCCAGCTAAACTTTTTGATTCTGGCCCCAGGTCGCCAGTAATTGAGATCAATATAATATAGAACTACCCAAATGTATTGTAAAAACGCGACATTTTAGAATATTTGTGCTATAATAGCAGCTTATTTGAGACGATGACTGGGCAAACTCAGGGTGGCAGCAATGATGGTGGAGCCAAACATTGAAAAGATCAGGGGGATTTTAAACCCAAAAGCGGGTAAAAAGAGATTTCGGCTTGCGCGACATGCGCCCGCAGCGCCGGTGGATTTCTTTGTAGAGCATTATTGGATGGTTAGCTGGGATTTGAGCGGTCAAGCGCCCTATGTACAGGAAATCCTGCCGTATCCCGGTGTTCACCTGGTATTTGAAAAAGACAAATCAGGAATTTTTGGGGTAACTACCGGCAAATTTTCCCGTCTCCTGGAAAACAAAGGCCAGGCTCTGGGCGTCAGATTCAAACCCGGCGGCTTTTACCCTTTTGTCAAGTTGCCGGTTTCACGCTTTACGGATCACAGCATCGCTGTGGAAGATATATTTGGGGTGGAGGGTAAGAGGCTGGCAGAGGCGATCCTTTCCCTGGAGACTGAGGCGCAGAGGGTTGAACGGGTGGATGATTTTTTGCAGCGGAGATTGCCGGAGCCAGATGAGCTGGCGGCGCTGGTTAACCAGATTGTGGGGTGGATTAGCGCCAATCAGTCTGTCACCAAGGTTGACGCAGTGGTGAGCCAATTTAATCTGAGCAAAAGAAGCTTGCAGCGCCTCTTCAGCCAATACGTCGGAGTCAGCCCCAAGTGGGTGATCAAACGCTCTCGCCTTCAGGAAGCGGCCGCACGCATGGTTAACGGCGACGTGGTAGATTGGCCCGGACTGGCCGTAGAACTGGGCTATTTCGATCAAGCCCACTTCATCAAGGAGTTCAAAGCGATAGTGGGAACATCTCCCACCGAATACGCCAGACGGACCGCATAATTACCCCGCTTGAAAGGCCGCCAGGGTCAGTTGGTGCAGCCAGCCCGCCACCTGCTCCGGCGAATAATTCATCCCCTCTTCCAACCACCACACCAAAGCCCCATAACTGGCGTGAGAAAGATAACTCAGCAGCAGCGGTGAGGGCATCCGGGTGCGCCCCTCTGCCGACTCCCACCGGGCGCGCAGGGTGGCCTCGGTGAGGCCGCGAATCCGCTCTCCAAAACCGCTGTAGCCGTGCGGGCCAAGCATGGCCCGGTAAAAGGCGGCATGCTCGCGGATGTGCTGCAGCAGCCTGACCAGGCGCGGGTTTGGCTCCCCTGGGATGGGCGGCGGCGCGGGCGCGGCGTTTAATTCGGTGTATAACTCATCCAGATAACTTTCCACCAGGTCATACTTATCCTGGTAGTGGCGATAAAAGGTGGCCCGGTTGACCATGGCCAGTTCCACAATGTCGTTGACTGTGATGGCGCTAAAACCTTTTTGAATAGCCAGCGCAATCATAGCATCGCGCAGCATTTTGCGGGTCCGGGTGACCCGTAAATCTTGACCTCCAGATTTTTGAGACATTTTTTAATTTTTATCGCTTAAACAACACAAAACTCAAATTGATGATTGATTATTTTGAGATTCATTTTTATAATTGAGCCATAAAATAGATTATATGCAACACACATCGCAAAATCAAATGGATGACTAAATTTATGATCCAACTACCGGAACAATGCCCATTTTGCCGTGCGGCTATCAGCACCATCAACCAGTACACCTGCAACTCGTGCGGCGTCACCTTTAACGGCCAGTTTGCCCTGCCGGAGGCGGCTCATCCCCTCACCCGCTTGAACCCGGCGCAGCTCGATTTTGTGCTGGCCTTTGTGCGCTGTGAAGGCAAACTGAATCGTTTGGAAGTGGAGTTGGGGGTCTCGTACCCTACCGTGCGCCACCGCTTGAACGAGGTGATCACCGCCCTGGGCGGAGAACCACAAGGAGAAGCTGAGTCCCTACCGCCCACCGAGTTTCCGGCCACCCCACCCGGTGCATCTCGCACCCGCAAACAAATCCTGGACGACCTGGCCGCCGGCAAGCTCTTGCCTGAAGAAGCCATGAAACTGCTGCGTAATTTGCAATGAGTAGCAGAGGTATCCCCATGCCTCTGCGGTGAATAGAGCATACCACGCCGGCGCTTTGCGTGCCGGAGGCAACGGTGCCTGGCACGTGACACCTGACACTATTTTCTTAGGAGTGTCCACGAACCTGCGGCAC
>CAZDMM010000988.1:0-2811 GCA_964505845.1 uncultured Caldilineaceae bacterium | reverse complement strand
GGAGAAATCAAGCCACCCTGGATTGAGATTCTCTGGTGGATCAGCGTCCTTGATTGGTTCGATGCGACCATTTTACAAAGATATCTGGCCTTAGTTGAGCCTGAGTTAACCAAAGATCAACCCGATTACTTTTTTATCCAGGGGATAAGTCGTCTCCGCCTCCACTATACTATTATCTGGCGCGAAGAACGAGGTGATCGTTTGCATGGGGTGGCCGGTAAAATTGTGCGGCATTGTTTAGAAGTGCTAGAGCCAGAACGATACCGCCGGGCTTACCAGGCCGCGGCAAAAACTTTAGAGGCTCTGGCAGGAGAGTTTCCCAAAGAATATCCAGAATTTGAACAGTACCGCCTGGAGGCGGCAGCCTATCGCCAACGAGTTAAACAGGAGGCACAACCATGAGAAATCATCCGTCAAACAGGCCGGCTTTGATCTCACGCACGCCCAGAATGGTCGGACGGGAAGCAGAGGCGGACCGCTTAAGAATATACCTGCACGCGCGGGGTGAGCGCAATTTTGTCTATATCTGGGCTTCGGGAGGTTTGGGTAAAACTCGCTTGCTGGAAGAACTGCAGTTGATGGTCAAAGAAGCCGGGGCAGGCTTTTACAGTACCGGCATCATTGACCTTTATCATACCGATATCCACAGCAGCAGTGACGTTGAACGGGCCATTGTTGACGGGTTGGATCCCGCTCACAAATATTTTGGCCGCTATCGTCAAGAACGCGCCCAGTTTGAATTGCTCCGGGAGCGAGGCACCGATCCGGGCGTCCTGGAACGGCGTCGCGAAAAGCTCAGCGAACTCTTTATCCTGGATTGCCGGGAGATGGCCCTGGATGCCCACAAATTGGTTATTTGCTTCGACACGGTGGAATTGCTTCAATATGAAAGTTCGGTCGTCGAAGAACGGGTTGGGGCGGAAACCGTAGATTCGCGGCTGAGGCCCTGGCTGTTGAGCAAACTGGCCCCTTTAGCTAACGTCCTCATCGTTTTTGCCGGGCGACCAAAAGCGCGGTCGCATGAAGAAACGCTTGATCACCAGGCCCGACTGATCAATGATTTGCAGAAAGCTTTTGGTGAGGCTTTATCAGTTGTGGAATTGCAGCCTTTTACTCTGGCTGAAGCTCGAAGTTTTATCGAGGTGCTGACCCGAAATGAGGAGGTCATTCCTGCAGATTATTTGCCCATCGTGCATCGCCTGACCGGTGGACGTCCCATATTTCTGCACCTAGTGATGGATTTGGCGCAAGTGCTGGCGCTTGAATTGAGCCGGATTTTAAACCTGTTTAACCAGTACCGAGATTTGGTTGACGTCTCAGAAGAGGATAAGCGCTTGCAGCAGGCGCGCACCCAGATTGAGATAGAAATCTTAAGAGCGCTGCTGAATGAAGGGGGCGAACTGGGCGAATATCTGCGCCATCTGGCATTAATGCCCAAAGGGGTTGACCCAGAAATTCTACAGCGGGTGCTGGGGCTGCCTTTTGATGAAGCCGAGCAGTTGTTGGCCAGCCTGGCTCCCCTCTCATTTGTCAAACGGTATAAAGCTCCGCCTGGATCAGAACGGCTACACAGTGAGGGTACCTTTTTACACGACGAAATGTACCAATTGCTAACCAAGCCCGAAATAATTCCCAGATTACGGGTTAACGAACGCGTGGCGGCGCATGGCGTGATTACAAATTATTATGATCCCCATATCAATAATTTGGAAAAAGAGATCAAAAAGCGCACTCCAGAAGAACGGATTGCCCTGCGAGAACGTTTGCAAAAGTTGCAGGTAGAGCGGCTCTACTATTTACTTGTACGCGACCCCAAAGAAGGTTATGCAGAGTACCAGCGCCTCAGCGACCAGGCGAACCGCCATCGGTGGGTTGGGTTTAGCATGCGCTTACTTGATGAATTTCTGCGTTTTTACAATGATGCTGAGCGGCGCAAACTTTTTGAAACAGCGGGGATTAGCCACGAACAGGTGATCCGCGAAAGCACCCAAATGTGGGTGGAACGCTTTTACTGGTGGGGCCAGCGGGAACGAATGGTTCAATTTGCCCAGCGGGTTTTGGATAAACCAGATATCTTTTCGATTGATCCGGTTAAGCACGTGGCGATACTTGGCAATATCTGCGCGCTTTGGGCCTCCACCCGGGCGGTGCTGCATGGACTTGAGCCAGAAGTGGTCCAGAAAGCCGAGGTAATCCTGGCATGTCTGCCGACGCTGGCCGATTGCCCACCGGAACAAATTCTGGCCCGCGCTCGTTTAGCCACGGCCATTGGCTATCAATTCCGTTTAGGCGGACTCTTGGCCAAAGCCGCTGCCCAATACGCCGAAGCCAATGCCGCCTTTCGCAAGCTGAAAGATCAACCGGAAGAATTGGCGATGTTACTCAATAATTTGGCCTATACTTATGCCAAACAAGGCCGGATGAATCTGGCGCCTCCCCTGGCCCACGAAGCCCTCCAAATCAACGAAGCCATGGGCAACGAATATAGCACAGGACTGACCCTGTCCACTTTGGCGGCCATCGAGCGAATGCGGGGCAATTACAGCCGGGCGGTCGAACATGGCGAGGAGGCGCTGAGCCTCTTTCGTGAGTTGCAGGATGCGCATGGCATCGCTTTGGCTTACCTGGGCATCGCCCAGGCTAAAAGAAGGATGGCCAAATATGCTGCAGAGATGAGCCGGCGGCTGGAGGAAGCGCATCAAAAGTTAGAAGAGGCCCGTCGTGACCTAAGCAGCGCCCTGGAGGTGGCTCAAAATGCTGAACTTGGCTCTGATATGCCCGCGCTGTATGCCGAGCAGGGTCGAGTTTACC
>CAZDMM010000987.1:0-2812 GCA_964505845.1 uncultured Caldilineaceae bacterium | reverse complement strand
TTGCAGCCTATTGTAGTAAACAATGCTTGTAGCTCCTACGAAGCGACCAACCAACTTGCTCAGAGTTTCCAATCCAAAGCCATTGTAGGCGTCCCTCTGACCAAAGCCAGCAGCGCCATAGGTGCTCTCATCTTGGTCAGGAACCGGCCTGATCAACAGTTTAGTGCTGGCGAGGTTGAAACGATGCTGGCGCTGACCGGCCATGCGGCCATTGCCATTGAAAACGCCCGCCTGTTTGATCAAACCCGCCGTCAGGCTCAACAACTGGCGGTGCTCAATGATCTGGCCCGTCAAATCACCGAACCGCTTGAGGTAAAAAGCCTTTGCGCTGCGGTGGTCCACTGCCTTCATTCCAACCTGGGGTGGGCTTATGTCGCCATTTTTACCATTGATGCGACTGCGACCGACCTGGTGTTGCAGGCGAATGCTGGACGCTACCCCAATCTCATGTCACCGGTCAGCTATCGCCAATCATTGTATGTAGGAATTGTTGGTCGTGTGGCCCAAACAGGCCATACCATTTGTGCTAATAATGTTTCACATTTTTCTGAGTTTTTCCAGTTAGAAGGGATGGGCCTGCGCTCAGAGTTAGCCACCCCCTTAAAAGTAGGCGATCAGGTTGTAGGGGTGCTGACCGTTGGCAGCCACCAGGTCAATGCTTTTGACGCCACAGATGTATCCACCCTGACAACTGTAGCCGATCAGGTAGCCGCAGCTTTAGAAAAGATTCGTTTTTTTGAAGAAACCCATCGTCGAGCCAAGCAATTGGCTGCTCTGAGCCAGGTGTTGCAGGATTTAACCGTGCTGCGTGATTCTGACACTCTGCTGCACCAAATAGCAGAACGGGCGATTCAACTGCTTGATGCCGATGGCTGCGGCATTTATCTTTATCGGGCTGAGCCAAAAGTATTAGAAGCTGTCGTGGAAATTTTGGCTCCGGGTGAGTCACCCTTTGATAACGGCGCCGACGCTGAAGCAGCGCCCCCCCTGCCATTGGTCGACTTTGGCGTTTCTGCCGTGAGTGTGCCCATCCAGGCCGGAACCGAATCTTTAGGGATGTTGAATGTCAATGCTGATAGTAGACGCCGCCGGTTTACGCAGGAAGATAAAGACCTCTTGTCTCAATTTGCTTCTCAAGCCGCCATCGCTATCCAAAATGCTCGCCTGTATACCCAGATTCAGCATCACGCTGCTCAATTAGAAGCACGGGTGGCGGAACGGACTTTTGAACTGCAAGTACTCTATGAATTAGCCCAGGGGCTGGGGAAAACCACCCAATTGAATGAGGTGATTAGATTAATCTTATTGCACCTCTATCAAGCAATTCCCCATGATGTAGCGGCCAGTTTGCTGGTGACCAACACAGATATCGCGTTAGTGATTCAAAGCCAAAGGGCTTTGGCTCCGCACGTTGAAGCGCTCATTCAAGAAAAAATGTATGCAAGCCTCAAGCCCTCGCTGGATAACGCCCCCATCAATATCCATCGCATTCAATCCAAAAATGATAGCATTACCCAGCCTTCAATTGAAAAATTAGCCTCGCTCTTGCAGGTTCCTATTACAATTAACCAAACGGCAATTGGTATTTTGTTGGTGGCTACAGAACAGCCCAACCGGTTCAATGAAGAGCAAATCCAATTATTAAGAACTGTGGCCGACCAGGCTGCAGAGGCGATTCAACGTTTGCAGTCGCTCCTGGCCGCCGAACATCAGCGTTTAGAAAGCCTGGTGGCGCATCTGCCCAACGGGGTGATCTTACTAGACTCAGAGCGACGTATTATCCTGGCTAATCCGGCAGCCCGGCAATATTTAACCACCCTAAACCCTAGCCTCAACGGTGATAAATTAACCCACCTGGCCCGTCACTCTATTGAATCTATCCTCGCTTTAGCAACCTCACCGACCAAAGGCGAAAATTCTTATATCATTGAGGTCAACGGTCCACCTCGTCAAATCTATGCCATTCGGTCTGAACTCATTGCGGTAGGGCCAGAAGCGGGCGGCTGGCTTTTAGTTATCTGGAACGACACCGAGGCCAGGTTGGCTCAAGACCGTATCAAACAACAGGAGCGTTTAGCTGCCGTTGGACAGCTTGCCGCCGGCATTGCCCATGACTTCAACAATATTCTCACCAGCATGATCGGCTTTGCCGAATTGGTGCGCATGAGTCCAGATTTATCACCCCTGATAAAAGAGGATTTACAGCGAATTATTAATCAAGGGCAGCGAGCCGCAGGGTTAGTTCGCCAAATTTTAGATTTTAGCCGCCAGTCTATTGCCGAGAAGCGTCCCATAGATATACTGCCTTTCCTCAAAGAAACTATAAAACTATTGGAACGAACTATCCCGGAAAACATTCGGATCACCCTGGAGATTGACCCCCAACAAAATGCCTATCTCCTTAATGCCGACCCAACTCAACTCCAACAAGTTTTAACCAATTTGGCGGTCAACGCCAGGGATGCTATGCTTTCAGGCGGCACCTTGTGCTTCAACCTGTCGGCTCTAACCCTGATCCCTGGCGAACGCCCGCCTTACCCGGAGATGTCACCCGGCAACTGGCTCATTTTATCGGTTATAGACAACGGTTTCGGTATCAGCACCGAAGTATTACCCCACATTTTCGAGCCGTTCTTTACCACTAAAGAAGTTGGCAAGGGCACAGGCCTGGGGCTGGCTCAGGCGCATGGCATTATTACCCAGCATGGGGGATTTATTGATGTAGAAACAGAAATCGGCAAAGGTACCACCTTTACGCTCTATCTACCTGCAATTTCGACCCCTGCTACAAAATCTCTGCCCATCCCTGAAG
>CAZDMM010000986.1:0-2814 GCA_964505845.1 uncultured Caldilineaceae bacterium | reverse complement strand
GGGTGCTTACGGGGGCTTATCGGCCGGGGCGGCCGCTCCGGGGGCGGGGGGAGCGGTGGGGGCCGGGGGGGGGGTGGGCGTTTCAGTGGTGGCCGTGGCGGCCGCCGTGACGGTCAGCGTTGGGGTTGAGGTGAGCGTCGGTTCAGGGGTATCGGTAGGAGCGCCGGCCAAAGCCAGGATGGTGGGGGTAGCGGTTTGAATCTCAAAGGCCAGTTGTTCAATTGTTGGGGCAGGCATGGGCGTTTGTTTAGCCAGCGCACAGGCCAGCAACAGCCAGACCGGCAACAAAACCAGCAGTTGCTTGGGCCAATTTTTATTGAGCACCACAATCTCCTTTGTTGTTCCCGTCCCAAATTATACGTAAAGCAATAAAAATGGCGAGTTTCATAAGTGATACTCGCCATGCGTTAAAGCCTTGACTTGCTGAAGAATCTATCAATTAATAGGCTTAGTAGATCACAATTTTAAGCAGAGCGGGCTCCTACGCCCGATCTGCGGCGGCGTGGGAGCCGCCGAGTCTTTTGCTTGTTTCTTTGCGCCTCCGCACGAGTGAAAAATTGGATCTACTGAAGTTGCTCTTGCTCTCGCTGCAATAACCCTTTGACCACCATCAGCACCAGAAAAGAGCAGGCCACCAAAATGGCCGATAGCGTCAGGGCTACGTCCAGGTCTAACTCAAACCCCAGGTAAATTGCCAGAGGCATGGTTTGGGTGCGGCCTGGAAAATTACCGGCAAAGATGATGGTGGCCCCAAACTCGCCCAGGGCGCGCGCCCAGGTCATCACCGCACCGCTAAGCAGGGCCGTCCAGGCCAGGGGTAGGGTGACAAAGCGAAAAATTTGCCGCCCGCTGGCCCCATCCAGAGCGGCGGCTTGCTCTAAATCTCTGTCTACGCCGGCAAAGCCTAGCATGGCCGCTTTAACAAAAAAAGGGGCAGCTACAAAGGTTTGAGCCAGGACGACGGCCGTTTGCGTGAAAGCAATATGAACGCCCCAATCTTCCAGCCAGTCGCCCACCAGGCCGCGCCGGCCAAAGGTCATCAGCAGGGCCACCCCGGCCACCGAAGGCGGCAGCACGGTGGGCAAATCCAGTACGGTGTCAATCGCCCTGCGGAATGGAAATTGGTAGCGAGCCAGCAGGTAAGCCAGCGGCGTCCCCAAAATAAGGGTGACTCCCAGGGTGATCAGGGTGGTCAGCAGACTCAGGCTAATTGCCTGGATAACCTGCGGGTTGCTGAGGTTAATGACCAGGCGCTCCGGTGAAGTCCGCAGGAACATGGCAATCAAGGGCAGGGTCAAGAAGAGCAACAGCGGCAGGGCCAGCAGCCGCCAAATGTTTTGGGGGCGCTTTAAGGGTGGGGCGGCGGCGCGGGCGAGGCGGGGCCAGGGTAGAGCAGACTGGGCCATAGTTAATCCCTCAGAAAATCGCTTTTTGGGGTGCAAAAGCTACCACTTTTGCGCTCCAAATGTTATCTCTTTGATTATACTATAATTATATAAAATGTAAATACTCAAAAAATGAATAATGATCAAGAAGATAGGGGTTGATTTTCAAAGTTGGTGGTATTGTACAGGGTTGGAAGACTGGTGGATTGGATAAAGTTGGCAGTGCCCAACCTTCGAGCCGAAGGCCCCCTGGCGGCCATCTCCAATCTTCCAAAAATATTAGGCGGGATTCTGGGAAGAATTAAACCAGCGTTTCCTGGCAGGTATCTAGCCAGGCCAGCATAGACTCAATCTGGCCCAGGCGAAACTTGTGAACCAGCCAATCATAGGGTTGGCTGTGCTGCACCCCTTCGGCCTCATGCTGTTGCTGCTGCCACCAACCCTGGCAGGCGGTTCGCTGCCGCTCAATCAAGCGCCGGATTACCTCCGGCCCTTCGGACTGGGCAAAGTATAGTTTAGCCATAAAATCCAGGCGCAGGCCCCGGCCTTGCTCCACCGGCTGCTCTACCCAGCCGAGGAAGGCCTGGCGGCCCGTTTCGGTTAGCTCAAACATCTTGCGGGGGGGACGCGTGTCTTGAGGCTCAAGGGTGGTGGTCACATAGCCTTCATCTTCAAGCTTGCTCAGCAAGGCATAAAGCTGGCTTTGTTTTAAGCGCCAGACCAGGCCCAGGCCGGTAGGGTGTGAAAGCTGCTGGTGGATTTCGTAGCCATACATGGGCCGCCGGCGCAAAAAGCCTAACAGAGCAAACTCGGTGGATATGGGCAGGTTTACTCGTGGCATGGTTTTGTGGCTCGATACTCACAATGAATAGTGAGTGCAAGTATAAATCAGACAGGTCAATTGTCAAACAGAGGAAAAGATCACTTTCGATTGTTATTCAATTCTCATTTCTGAATTTAGCTATTCGCAATCATCACGTGCTTGGCAATCTGATAATCGCCCATCGCCTCAGCCGACAAGTCTTTGCCAAAGCCGGACTGCTTGAAACCGCCGTGCGGCGTCTCCGAAGTCAGCGGCAAATGATCGTTGATCCAGACCGTGCCAAACTCAAGCTGGCTGGAGAGCTTCATGGCCCGCCCGATGTCTTTAGTCCAGACCGAGGCGGCCAGCCCATACAACACATCGTTGCCCAGGCGCAGCGCCTCGGCTTCATCCTTAAAGGCGCTCAGGGTCAGCACCGGGCCAAAAACTTCACTCTGAATGATTTCGGCCTCTTGGGCCGCGTCGCTGACGACGGTCGGCTGGTAATAGTAGCCCTGGGAATGATCCGGCGGCACGGCACCGCCGGTCAGGATTTTGGCCCCGGCCGCTTTGGCCCGCTCGACAAAACCCATCACCCGCTCGCGCTGCACGCCGGAGATGAGCGGC
>CAZDMM010000985.1:0-2815 GCA_964505845.1 uncultured Caldilineaceae bacterium | reverse complement strand
CGCGCCCTTTTGCGCGGCGAGGCGAGCCGCGTCAATCACCTTGACCGTTTTGCCGGAGGAGGTGATGAGCACAATCAGGGTATGCTCGTTGATGAGATGGTGGCGGTACATGGCAAACTCCGCCGCCTCGATGGACTCGGCAGGCAAGCCGGCCCAGCGCTCAAAGGCGTAGACCGCCGCCAGCCCCAGCATGTAAGGGTCGCCGCAGCCCACCAGGACGACCCGCTTGACCTGCCCGGCGTAGCGACGCGCCAGTTCCTTTAAGTGAGGGTCGGCCTGCTCCAGGCTTTTTTTGATGACTTCCGGCTGCTGCCGGATTTCTTTGAGAAAGTGGTATTCTTTTGGCATGGATGACTCCTTGGTATCGAATGGTTAGCTGGCTTTTTACCCCAAAACGTAACTTTTAGAAGTTACATTACCACAGAGACTTTCTTTATTCCAATTTTTTCTCAATCTCTCGGCTTTCTTATAAAAATTACGCGATTGCGGGTGGGCAATGGTCACCACAATTATCCATTTCCTTACAGGCGTATAACCATTGTAAAAATGGGTGGTAGCAATTGGCGTGCATTGATTTGTTGGCAGCATTAGCCTATAAGACGTTTTTGCTAGCCAGAGCCACCACTGCCATAGTATTTATCATAGTACTCTGCTCTTTCAATTAAATCTATCGCCCCTTGACTTGGATTACCTGAAGCAGTAAGTTTGTTAAGAAATCTTTCTTTAAAATAAGGGTATATTAAGTCAAATAGTTCATGAATTTTATTATTAAATTCTTTTGCAGTCGCTGTAAATTCTGTTGCTATTTGTTCAATTATTTGTCTGTGATCATCTTCTAAATTTATCGGATTGCCCGATGCGTCATTGGCCTGTATTTTTTGCCCAAATGCTTCAAAAGCAGAAGCGATGTAATAAATATCAGGATCTTGCCCAAGATATCTTTCTTCTCCACGATGGAGATGTACATCTCGCTCATCCCTGAAACTTCTCCCAATATTTGCTATATCTTCTATTAAATCGGCTAATGATGGCACAGATAAAATACCTGGATTTGTCTTGAGTTGAGATCTAGAAGTGCTTTTGGGGGCTAAACCTAATTCAAAAACTTCGGCAATCAACAAGAATATACAATCTCTAATTGATGTAAGTCTAGATAGCAAAACATCAAGCGTTATACGAATCCATTGTTCTCTTGAAATTGCTCCCGCTGGTGTGGGGACAGGAAAACCATTGAAAGATAATAATTTGTAAATAATATTTAGCGATTCAAATCTTCTTGACAGTGCATGAACTCGGTAATGAACGTCAATGAGATAAGCGGCGTAAGGGGCTTCTGATACTAAAGTGTCATAATCCCTGCTACCGAGATAAATAGGTTGTGATAGGTCATAAGTGACTCCTACAAACAAAGCATCATCAAGTGATAATTCGGGATACTCATCATTCATCTGGATTATGTTTTCCGATTGAGGCTGCCCAACAATTTTTAGGTCGCCATTAGGAGGTCAGGGGATTTTTTCCTTTATTTTTAATCCCCAAATCCCCCAATCCCGGCAAAAATCCTAAAGTTTAATGGTAGGGCGGCGTAGTTTTACAATGTCACATTAAGCTTCTCTAGCAAATTAGCTCACGGATTAACACGGATAAACACAGATTTCTTACAATTTACTTTTATCCGTGTCCTCGGTGTTCATCCGTGAGCAATAATGTCAATGTGATCTTGTTGGAGTAGCTACGCTCAATCAAAATACTCCTCCCACGTATACTGCGCTCGATACCCTAACATCCGCTCCGCTTTGGCGGAACTGATAGGGGATTGATTGCCCGATAACCCCGCCCGAATTTCGGTGTCGGGAAAATAACGCTGCACCAGTTCAACGGTGGGCGTTTTCATAAAGGAGTTAGCGGCGCTGATAAAAAAGGCGTGGTGGCCGGTCAGGCCGGCTTGCAGGGCCAGGCGAAAGGCCTGGGCCACGTCCCGGCTGTCCACGTACACCCACAAGTTGGCGGCGACCTCGGCTCCCGGTTGCTCCCACAGCGGCACAATCGTCTCTTTGAAGCTCTGCGGGGTGTGAATCCAGCTCAGGCGCAGGCTGATGGCACTCATGTCGCTGCGGCGGGTAAAGGCCAGGGCGATTTCTTCGCCCAGGTATTTGGATAGGGCGTAGCTATCTTGCGGCAGGGGCGGGTGTTCCTCGTCTATGGGCACGTAGTGGGGCTGGAAAAAGCGGTGGTAGAAAGGATAGCCCAGCACCGACATGCTGGAGGCATACACCACCCGCCGGATGCCCAGGGCGCAGGCCGCCTCAAAGACGTTGAAGGTGGAGAGCATGTTGGTGCGGAAGACCACCTCGCTGGGGTGGAACAGCGGCCGGGGGATCGCCCCCAGGTGGGCCACTGCCTCGGCTCCGGCCAGCACGCCGTAAACCTGTCCCAAATCCTCCAGATTGACCAGCTTATAAGGAACAATCGCTTCTTTGGGCGGATTTTGGTCGGCAATGGTGACTTGGTGGCCGTGCTGCACCAAATCTCGCACCACGGCCATCCCCGCCAACCCGCTGCCGCCGGTTACGACAATTTTCATAGTAGTTCACCTAATCACAATAGCCACGAATTAACACTAATTTCACTAATTTTATTTTTCATTTGTGCTAATTTGTGCCGAAGGTTCGTGGCAGTTCCCGTTATTCAGACCCAACGCCGAGGTTGGAAGTCATCAACCTTCCAACCCTCCAACCTTCCATTATTCTGGCCCACCCTCAAACCAGCGCGGCGCGCCGCCGGTGGTGATGCTGATGTGCTTCATGGTTTGGCC
>CAZDMM010000984.1:0-2822 GCA_964505845.1 uncultured Caldilineaceae bacterium | reverse complement strand
TGCGTCCCTTCGGGGATAGGGATGTCGAGGGCGACGGCCTGACGATACTCGGTGTTGGCGCGGGTGGTGTCAAAGTGGGTGTTGTTGGGCACGATGTCGCCCGGTTTGAGGGTCGAGCCGAACAGGATGCGCTCGGCGGCCCGGCCCTGGTGGGTGGGGATGACGTGCTTGAGGCCGGTAATTTCCCGCACCGCCGCCTCAAAGCGGAAGAAGGAGCGCGCCCCGGCGTAGGACTCGTCGCCTTGCATCATGCCGGCCCACTGGCCGGAGGACATCGCCCCCGTGCCGGAATCGGTCAGCAGGTCAATCAGCACATCTTCGGCTTTGAGCAGGAAGAGGTTGTAGCCGGCCTCTTTGAGCGCCGTTTCCCGCTCCGCCCGTGTGGTGTGGCGGATGGGTTCAACGGTTTTGATACGGAAGGGTTCGATGATGGTTTTGAAGGGCATAAGGTTTTCCTTTGACTTTTATGCTTGCGTCACAGTATGATATAATCCTGACAGGAGATAAAAGATGGTCGAAATTACCATGCAAGTTCCCGATAATTTGGCGCAGCGGCTACGGCCATTGTACCACTGGCTGCCGACCGTTTTGGAGTTAAGCCTGATTGGCTTTAAAACTCCGGCGGTGCAGACCGCCTCCGAAATTATTGATTTCCTGGCGACCGACCCTGCACCGGCCGAGGTGCTGACTTATCATGTCTCTGATAAAGCTCAGGAACGCTTGCGCCGGTTATTGGCGGTCAACGCCGCCGGATTAGCGACGGCTGAAGAACAGACCGAACTGGATGAAATTCAACAGATTGAGCATATTATGATTTTGCTCAAGGCCCAGGCTCAAGAGCAACTGCTCAAAAATAACTGATGTCTGAAACGATTTCACCTGCTCTGCGCCAGTTGGTTTTTGAGCGGGCCAAGGCTCGCTGTGAATACTGTTTATTTCCTCAATATATATCGGCTCATAAGCACGAGCCGGATCATATTATTCCCAAGCAGCATGACGGCGAAACCCACCCCGATAATCTGGCTTTAGCCTGTATCCGTTGTAATCGTTACAAGGGTTACAATGTCGGTTCGTTTGACCCTGAAACGGGTCAACTCACGCCTTTCTACCATCCCCGTACCCAAATTTGGTCGGAACATTTTCAACTTGAGGGCGCTATCATTCGCCCCTTAACCCCTCAAGGTCGAGTGACCGCCAAGATGCTGCACTTCAATGATGCTGACCGGGTTGAGGAACGCGAAAGACTCATCGCGGTCAAGCTGTACCCTTGAATCGCTCCTCCGTCAGAATAGTCCGCTCAGGACGGTATCAAATTCATTTTTTGATTATACCATAATGTGACATTCTGCCCATTCCACCGGCCATCTCCCCGGCTTAAGACTTCTAACCAAATTCCTGCAAATTCTAACTAAGCTCTAAGAAAGCATGTGACATTTGTCACTATGGCGAAATTACTTTTTCGGTTATGCTGATAGAATATAGGCCAGTCAACGACGACGAGTACTGCCATCTGCCACTTCTGCCACACCCTCTAAAAACCCTGGTCATATCTTCCTCCCAAATCGAGATAAGTAAGCTAGCGGAGAAGCAACTATGCCGCGGGCCTTCGATCAACCACTACTCTATGGAAATTTTGATCACATAGCCATTCCCCGGACTCACTTATCCTGGCCATGCTTGCTCGCCGGGCCGGTAAAAAGCAACCACCACCTCAGTGATGGTAAACGTCACTCTGGTCAAAAAACAGCCAAAGACATTTTGTTCTGCGGCTGTTTTTTATTGAAATAGTCTGGAAGAAACTCGGTCACTTATGATCTGCCCTTCAATCAACGAAAGGAAAACAGCCATGAAAAACAACTTACAGACATTTACAGTACTCAGCTTAGTGACGATTCTCCTGCTCATTTTGAGCAGCCCTGCCGCCGCAGCGACCTTCCAGCTCTCTGGCCGGGTGTCTAATCAATCCGGCAGCCCACTGGCCGGAGCCACGGTCGAAGTCATCAATCCGGCCACCTCGACTACGGTGGCCAGCGCCACCACCGATGCCAGTGGCAACTATGCCCTCTCGGTTGAAGCGGGAACGTATGATGTGCAGGTAACACCGCCGGCAGGGAGTGGGTTTGGGGTGGCTACTGTTTTTGGACAGGCCATCACTAGTGATACGGCACTGGATTTTGTTTTGGTTCCTGCAGGCCCGCTTAGCCTGAGTGGACGGCTCTTAGATTCTGAGGGTAATGGTGTCCCTGGTCAGAACATATACTTAATCCCTGCAGGGGGTGGGCAAGAGCTTGTAGATAATACAGATGCCTCAGGTAATTACTCTTTTGAAGTAGCCACAGGGAATTATCAAATTGCGATAAGGGATATTGGCAACAACACTACTTCTATCAACGCGCCTCAATCCTATTTTCTCTTTAGCGATACTACTCTTTCACTTACTCAAAGTACAGTTATGGACATTCCTCTGCCGGTAAAAAAGGTGAGCGTGCATGTCCAAGACCCGGCTGGAAACCCAGTGGGCAACGTTGGTGTTGCTACAAATTCCCCGTCTAGTTCCAATCTCCCCTTAGGGCCTCTCACCGCTCATGGTGAGAGCCGGTATCCAAATCCGGTTACTACAAATGCTAACGGCGATATCACCCTGTGGCTCTTTCCCACCAGTGCAACTTACACCTTCACCGCCACCCCACCACCAAATAGTGGTTTCGCTGTTACCAGTCTCACTGGGATGACAATCAATGCAGACACTTCGGTGACCATCACATTGGCAGGCCCGCTTAGCCTGAGTGGACGGCTCTTAGATTCTGAGGGTAATGGTGTCC
>CAZDMM010000983.1:0-2824 GCA_964505845.1 uncultured Caldilineaceae bacterium | reverse complement strand
AGAGATGGCAGAAAGTAAAGGCAATGACGCTTTGACCGTGACTATAGACATATTGGCGATCTACTTCCATCTCGGTGCAGTTGCCGCAGCACCCCTTCGATCATCGCGGCGACTTCGGAGGAGGAGCAGCTTTTCACCTGGGAGTAGATACAGGCGGCCTTGCGGTCAACGTGCCAGTAGACCATAATGCCAGGTCCGCGATACCGGATATGCCATTCGGTCAGGAGGTTCTGATCCCAGGCGCTAAACTTCTTTGAATCCGAGGCACAGGCGGTCGTGCCCTCGCCCCAAATCTCGGTGAGACGGGTGCGGAACAGTGCGTTGACCACGTCGATAATGGCGCTGCGCAGTTGGTCTTTGGTAAGATAATGGCGGCGGACATAGAGCAGATCTTGGTAATCTTCACCGCTTTGTCCGGCACAAATCCGTTTGAGTGTTTTTGTCAAATCAATTTGGATATTGGCCGACATGCCAAAATTACCCATAGCCCCGGCATTTGGGCCTGGCATGACGACGGCAGGATGGATGGTGCGCCACCAGCGAATGGCCATCCAATTGGCCGGGATAGACAGACTGGCCAGCAGGGCAAACACGGCGGCAAAACGGGCCTGCCGTTCGGGGTGGTGGTCAACGGCTCCGCGCAGCATCAAGTAGCCGATGTACAGCAGCCAACAAATGGTGGAGATGGTCAAGCGAGGGTCCCACGTCCACCAGACATTCCAGGTTGGTTTAGCCCAGATAGGGCCGCTTAGCATGACCATGGTGAAAAAAGCCAGCCCAATCTCCACCGAGGCCAACGACCAGACATCCCACTTTTCCCGGCGGGTGATTAAGTAGAGCACCGAGGTGGTCGCCGCCACCATAAAAGCCAGAAAACCAATCCAGGCCGCCGGTACATGGAAGTAGAAGATGCGCTGGGCATATCGTTCAGCCGGGGCGGTTAGATTGGTGGCCTCAGGCGACCAGACCAAAGCCATAAAAAGGCTGGTTAACATCAATAATCCGCTCAAGATGGTTAGCCTATCTCCCCAGTCGAAACTACTGATTTTATGGGCTATTTTGGCTGGCTGAGTCTCTACAAGTTGGTGGTCATAAAACACTCCTCAACAATAATCGTCAGGAATCAATAGGCAGCAGGCCCGAAATTTTTACTTCTTCTAGGGCCTTGCCACACTTGATGCAGAAGGCATCGCCTGGATGCGGAACATAGCCACAGGTGGGACACCGGGTTTGGCGTTGCACCGCACCCACAGCCTGGCCGCATGCCCGGCAAAAGGCGTCGCCCATTTGAATGGTTCTGCCGCACTTGGAACAAAACGGCCTACTTTTGGGATTGGCCTTTTTCAGGGCGGGGTCTGAAGCCGTGGCCATCGTCAATGCGGCCCGGTTTTTGAGATGGTCGAGCTGCTGGCGCAGTTGGGCCGCTTCGAGCTTGGCCCCGACCAGCAAGAATTCGTAATCCCTGTCAGATATTTTCCCCATTTCATAATCAAACTTCAGGTCACGAATGGCCGCCAAACTGGCCTGGTAGCGGATTTCATACTCAGCCAGGGTCTGGTCAGAGCAGCTCGCTCCCAGGCCAGCATCCCGGTGGGTTTGTCGCCATAGTGGATAGAAGATCAGGGCCAGGGCCAGAACGACTAAGGCCAAACCGATGATTAGAATTGGTAAGTCCATAGGCTAATTCTCCTGCGAGGCTCGGGCTGCCAGCCAGTCCAACAGCCGATAAAGCGAGGACTTCTCAATTGGCCCGATTTGGACATGGGCAATGTAGCCATCCTGGTCAATAAAGAAGGTTTCCGGCACGCCAGTAATGCCATAAGTCCGTGAAATTTTATCGCCCAGGTCGGGGCCGTTGGGGTAGGTAAGGTCATACTTTTCGATATGAGCCAGGGCTTCCTTGTCCGTGTCGAGGTGGTCTACTCCCAAAAAAATCACCCCTTTGTCCCGGTAATCGAGCCAGGCTTGCTCCAGCAGGGCAGCTTCCTTATAACATTCAACACACCAACTGGCCCAAAAATTAACGACGACCACCTGTCCCTGTAAATCGGCCAGGGCAATTGGTTCCTGTCCGAATTGGTCAAAGAGAGTAAGGGTGAATTCCGGCGCCGGCCGATTTTGGAGATCAACCGACTCAAAGCGGATCAAATTGACGCCCATCACGGCGATCAGCCCTAATAACAACACCGTTCCGGCAATCAGCAACAATCTTTGACCGGCCAGGGATGATTTGGTTTCTGGAAAAGTGCGCGCCATAAGCGGTCCTCCTTAAAGACGCAGATCCTTTTCGACCTGGCTCACATATTTCTCGGAGAACTTGTCCCGGCTAGGAAATGTTCCCCTCACACCGGCCGCCGCGGATAATGAGCCGGCGATAGGGGGAACTGGCAACGTGACCCAGCGCCGCAGCGTGTAGAACAACCACCCTCCCCCGACGAGGATGGCGAGCGCCGGTAACAGCCACAAGCCCAGGGTGAGGCCTCTTTTGGGTGGGTTTTGCAATACCTGGACGCCATACCGGGTGACAAAATAATCTAACACTTCTTGTTCGGTGTAACCTTTTTGGAGCAGGTCGCCAATCTGTTCCTTCCATTGGGCGCAAGTTTGGGTGCGGCAATCGGCCAGGTTAATGCCGGAACAGGTGGGGCAGTTTAGACTTTTGGCAATCTCGTTGACCTGGTCGAAATCTGGCTCCTGGGCGTGGGTGGTCGGGAGGAGGAAGGAAGAAGGAAACAGAAAGTAAGCTGCAAGTAAGGTCATAATGAAGCTAATGGAAATAGTCAGAACGCAAATGACAAAAACGAATATGCTCACTTTCGGATGT